>CAZORV010000004.1:0-58281 GCA_964582215.1 uncultured Frigidibacter sp. | reverse complement strand
CGGAGTTCGAACTGTTCCTCCACGAACTGCCCGACCAGCACCACATCGTCCATGCATGGGAGGTGCGCGCCGGGTCGGGTGAGCGGGCCGCTGATGGTCGCTCGGCTGGGATGCGGACGGTCGAGGAGCAGATCATCGACAGCTTCCGGTTCAGCCTGGGACGCCAGATCCTCGGGGAGATCCGTGGCCCTGAGGTGTGGCAGATGATCAAGCTCATGGAGAGCGGATCCGGGTCCATCTCCACCACCCACGCCGCCAACGCCCAGGCAGCGATCCGCAAGCTCATCACGTGTGCGATGGAGGCCGGCCCCCAGATCTCCCAGGAACTCGCCGCCGCGAAACTGGCAGACACCCTCGACGTGGTCGTTCACCTCACCTGCGACGTCACCCACACCGCCGATGACCGCCAGGGACACAAGAACCGCTACGTGTCCGAGATTCTCGAGGTGACCCCCGGCGAGCGTCCCCGCGGGTTTGCCACCAACACGGTCTTCTCCCCAGCGCAGGGGCGGTGCGCGATCGCCCACACTCGCCCCGACAGCCTGTGGGACGACCTGATCGCCGCCGGGTTCAACGCCCTCGGCTTCGAGCGCGAACTCGCCGACAACCGGAGTCCAGCATGAACCCCACCCTGCTCGCCTCGGTCACCGCCGGCGTCCTACTCGCCGCCGGACTGCTGCTCATCGCCACGGGCTTGCGCCGCCGTCCCGTCGCGCCACCGCGGCCGGCGCGACGGCTGAACCTCCCGGATTGGCTGACCCGAATGCCACCGTGGCAGCGGATCGCCACGGGAGTCGCATTCGTCGCCGGCCTGGTCGCGGCGGCCATCACCGGGTGGGTAGTGCTGGTCGTCCTACTGCCGCTGGCCGTGGCGGGACTACCCGCCCTGTTGGTGACCTCGGACGCCGCGCCCCGGATCGCGAGAATGGAAGCGATCGCCGAGTGGACGCGAAACCTGTCCGGGGTTCTCACCGCCGGCCAAGCGCTGGAGCAGGCACTGCACGCCAGCCTGCGCTCGACCCCGGACGCGATCCGTCCCGAGGTCGGCCAACTAATCGGCAGACTCCGCGCACGCTGGTCCACCGAGGCTGCACTGCGCGCGTTCGCCGACGACCTCGACGACGCGACCGGGGACCTGGTGGTCGCCGCCCTGATCCTGGGGTCCCGCAAGCGCGGCGACGGCCTGGCCAGGGTGCTGACCGGGCTGGCCGAGTCGGTCGCCGAGGACGTCAAGGCGCGGCGTCAGCTCGAAGCCGATCGAGCCGAACCCCGATCCAGTGCCCGGACCAACACCCTGCTGTCGGTAGGTGCACTGGTCGTCCTGGGGCTGTCCGGGCAGTACCTGGCACCGCTGGGTTCCCCGCTTGGCCAAGTGCTGCTGGTGCTGTACCTGGCTGCCTACGTCGGCTGCGTGGTCTGGCTGCAGCGACTGGCAGCCGAACCCGTGGCCGTGCGGTTCGTTGCCCCCCGGACGGGAGCGCGACGATGAACGCCCTGCAATGGTGGGTCCTGGCCGGCCTGATGATCTCCACCGGCCTGGTCAGCATCGTGTGGTACCTGGTACCCGCCCAACCCGACCTCGCCGACACCTTCCGCCGACTCGCCCCGTCCACCGGCACACGCCGGCCCACCAGCGACACCGACACGCCGCCGGAGTTGGCCGACCGGCTCGGCCTGTGGGCGATCCGGCACCTACCCGGCCGAGCCTGGGGAACCACGCCACACCGTGATCTGGCGATCCTCGGACGGACCACGCACCGGTTCTACGGCGAGAAGCTGCTGTTCGCCGGCATCATCGCCGCCGCTGTCCCGGTGCTCACCGCGATCTACTCGGCGTACGTACCCATCCCGGCACCACTCGTCGTGGCCGCGGTGCTGATCGGTGCGGTCGCTGGCTGGTTCGTGCCGAATGGCAACGTCGCCTCCGCCGCGGCAGAGGCCCGTCTGGAGTTCAACCGGGCACTCAGCTCGTACGTCGACCTGGTGGCACTGGAGCGAAGCGCGGGCGGCTCGGCACCCCGCCAAGCGTTGGAGAACGCTGCCGAGATCGGCGACAGCTGGCCGTTCCACCGGATTCGGGACGAACTCGCCCGGTCACGGTTCTCCGGCGAACCCCCGTGGGACGCCATCCACCACCTCGCCAGCGACCTCGGCCTGCCCGTCCTCGACGACGTCGCCGACATCATGCGACTGGCCGGCTCCGAAGGCAGCCAGGTGTACGACACCCTCCGCGCCCGAAGCGGAGAACTCCGCTCCGCACTGCTCACCGCCGAGCAGGCCAAAGCCAAAGCCCTATCGGTCCGGATGACCATCCCGACCACCCTGATGGGAATCGTCTTCTGCATTCTCATCGCCACCCCCGCCATCCTGCGACTCACCACCGGATGACACCCTCGGAAAGGAACCCCCATGAACCTGCTCACCCAACCCCTGGCGCTCCTGGTCGCCTGGTGGCGCGCCAAGCCTCACGACGAACGAGGCGGCATCCAGATCACCACCGAGAACCTGCTGTGGACCCTCCTCGTGATCGCGATCGTCGGCATCGTCGGAGGCGTGATGACCGGCTACATCCAGGACCTGCTCGCCAGCGTCACCGGTCGCGGCAGGCCCTGACCGCCATGCCACGACCCCGAGACGAACGTGGCTCAGCATCGGTAGCACTCACCCTGCTGCTACCGATCCTGCTCACCTTCGCCTGGGTCGCCATGGGCGCGGCGATGTACCACTTCGGCAGCACCGCAGCCCAGTCGGCGGCCCAGACCGCCGCGTCCGCCGCAGCCGCGGAGCACGGCACCACCACCGCTTGCGAGCAAGTCGCAGCAGCGTTCATCGCCACCCTGGGCGACGCGCTCACCGACGCCAGAGTGGATTGCCAGCGCACCGCCACCTCTGCGACCGCCACCATCACCGGAACCAGCCTCAGCCTCGTGCCGGGGTGGGCTCCCACCGTCATCCAGACCGCAACCGTGCCCCTGGAGAGGATCACGCGATGAGCCGGCGCACAAGGGACGAACGAGGATCGGCAGCGGTCGAAATCGCCCTGCTGGCACCCCTACTTGGCGCCCTGTTCTTGGTGGTGGTCTTCGGCGGACGAGTCGCGCTCGCCCGCCAGACCGTGCAGACCGCCACCGCCGACGCCGCCCGCGCCGCGTCCATCGAACGCACCGCAGACGATGCCCAACGCGCCGCGACCCAGATCGCGCACGCCACCTTGGCCAACCAAGGCATCACCTGCGCCACCACGACCATCGACGTAGACACCCGCGGCTTCAAACTCCTGCCCGGCACCCCGGCCACCATCACCGTCACCGTCAGCTGCGACCTGGTGACCGCCGACCTGTCCCTGCCGCTGCCAGGCACCATCCGTGTCTCCGCGACCAACTCCAGCGAACTCGACCTCTATCGGGGACGGGGATGAACCCCATGAAGCGACGACGCGACGAGAAGGGATCGGCCCTCACCACCGGGGCCGTGCTACTGGTCACCGTGTTCACCCTGATCCTGGGCATCGCCGTCGATCTGTCCGGCCAAGTCCAGACCAAACGCCAAGCCTTCGACGTCGCCACCCAAGCCGCCCGCGTCGCCGGCCAGCACCTCGACACCGACCGCTTCCTCGACGACCGTGGCTCCTTCCGGCTCTCCACCGATGCTGCACGCCAAGCCGCGCTCGACTACATCGAACGAGCTGGCATGACCGGGGAGATCACCATTGACGGCACCGAGATCACTGTCACCGCGACCGCCCAATACAACCCCGTGATACTGCCGATCATCGGCATCAACACCCTCACAGTCACCGGCACCGCCACCGCCCGCGCCGTCCGCGCCCTCGACGGAACCGAACGCTAGGCGGGCCGCGCGATGAAGCAACGACTGATCGGCATCGCCGCACTCCTCACCCTCGGCGCACTCATGGCCGGCGTCCCCTGGCTGTTCCTCATCATCGCCACCCAGCTACGGATCCGGTTTGACCTCACCACCGCCGAAGGATGGTGGCAGGCACTCACCACCCGCGACGACGGCAGCCTGCTCATCTGGGCTGCACTCATCCTCGGCACCCTCGCCTGGGCCACCCTCGTCGTTGCGATCCTGGTCGAGATCGTCAGCCGACTTCGCCACGTCGCCGTACCGCGGATCCGCGGTCTCGCCGTGCCTCAAGCGATCGCGCACGGTCTCGTCGCTGCCGTCATTGGGGCGGTCCTCGCCAGCAACACGCTCACCCACGGAGCCCTGGATGCCCTCGCCGCCCCGGCGCCGGTACCCGTCGACACCGGTGGCGTGCCGAGCCAGCAGCCAGCCGCGCCGCAGGCGAAACCGGACACAGCCAGCAAGGACAACACCGCAAACAAGCGCAGCACCTACGTGGTGAAGAAGGGCGACACCCTGTGGGACATCGCCGCGGACAAACTCGGCGACCCCTACGCCTACCCGAAGATCTTCAAAGCATCCAAGAAGACCGTCCAGCCCGACAGCCGCCGCCTCACCGACCCCGACCTCATCTACCCCGGCTGGGAACTCACCATCCCCAGCACGTCCGCCAAGCCAAGGAAGGCCGAGCAGCCTAAGGAGGCAGAGCAGGCGCCAGCCCCGACACCCGCCCCGACAGTGGCCGAGGAGACCCCGCCGCCGTCCACACCCACGCCAACCAGCCAGCCCGCACCGGCAAGAGCGACCTCGGAACAAGGCCCCGCGCGACCTGTGCCGCTGCCAGACGACCAGGACGACGATGCCGCCGACCAAACGGCACCACTACCGTGGATGCTCGCCGGACTGGGCGGAGCCGGAGCGCTGCTGGCCGGCAGCCTGTGGCTCACGCTGCGTCACCGACGCGCCGCCCAGTCCCGATTCCGTCGCCTGGGCCGAACCATCCGCATCCCCGACGAACCCGCCCTCGCCGTCGTCGAACAGACCCTGATGCACCAAGGTGACCTGACCGCGGAGCTGGTCGAACGCATCGCCCAGACCACCCAGCGACTCGCCGCCCACCTCCAGGCCAGCGACCAGCCCATCCCGACCCTGCTCGGCATCGACGCCACCCCCGATCACCTGACCCTGCGGTTCACCGACCTCGTCACTCTGGCCGAACCGTGGCTGCCCACCGGCAACCCGCGCGAATGGCGCCTCCCAGCCGATGCCGATCTGGACCTGGTCGGGCCATGGGACGAGGAGAACGAACCCGTCTGGCCCACCCTGGTCACCCTCGGCCAGGACCACCACGGCTGGCGGCTGCTCAACCTCGAAGCCCTCGGCGTCGTCACCCTCACCGGAGACCCAATCCTCACCGCAGACCTCACCCGCTACTGGATCGCCGAACTCGCCGTCACACACTGGAGCCGCGACATCGAGATCGCCAACAGTGACCTGTTCCCCGAACTCACCCCACTGATCCGACACCGCTTCTGGGCTTACAAAGGCGACGACCCCACCGAGGGACTCATCGCCGCAGCCACCACCAACGACACCTACCTCGCCGAAGCCGGCGTCGGCACCATGGACGCCGCCCGCGCCAGCCAAGCCGGCCCCGAACTGTGGCTCCCACGAATCCTTATCACAGTCACCGACACCGACGATCTCGGCGAACTCGCCGGGCGCATCGCAAAGCGCCTGGGCCGAACCGGCGTCACCATCATCCAGCTCGGCGACTCCACAGCGCCCATCGGAGTCGAGATCCGACTCACCGAAACCGGCCGCGTCCTGGCACCCTCGCTCGGGCTCGACCTGGTCGCCAACGGCATCACCGCCGACGAAGCCGCAGGCTGCGCCGCCCTCCTCGCCACCGCCGACGACATCGGCTCCGATGCGCCTGTGCCCGACGTCGCCGAACCTGCCGCTGACTGGCAACACCACTGCGACGCCGCCGGCCACCTCCACGCAGACCTCACCATCCCACGCAACACCGTGCTCGCCGCGCTCGAAGCCACCTCGCTCCTCCCCGAACCGGACGCCGTCTACCTGACGCAGGCTGCGACCACGGTCGACGACCTCATCGAACTCGCCGCCCGAGTGCCGGCTGAGACGACGGCACGGATCCAGGAGTCCGACCCCACCCTCGATCAGGACCTCGCCGACTGGCGCGCCGACTCCCCCAACCGGCCACGCCTCGCAGTGCTCGGCCCGGTACACCTGCGACTGGGCCGCGGCGGCCAGCCAACCGTCGGCCTCAAACGCGTCCCGTACTACACCGAGATCGTCGCCTACCTCGCCACCAGACCCCACGGTGCCACCGCCGACGAACTCGCCGAAGCCCTCGGCATCGGAACCGACCGCGTCCGACGCGACCTCTCCACCGTCCGCGCCAGACTCGGCACCAACCCCCGCACGAAGCGACCCCACGTGCCCGACGCGACCAATAACGCCGAGGCCGACCGTCGAGCAGTCGGGGTCTACCTGATCGAAGACCTGCTCTACGACGCCGACCTGTTCCGCCGCCTCCGCCTCCGTGGTGAGGCGTCCGGAGCCGCCGGCATCGACGACCTCGCCAGGGCACTCCAACTCGTCACAGGGGCACCCTACGAGCAACTTCGCCGCCGCGGTGGACTCTGGCTTGCTCGGACCCATGATGATCACCATCTCGTCGCAGGGATCATCGATGTCGCCCATATCCTCAGCACTCACGCGCTCGCCGCCGGAGACCTCAAACGAGCACGTGCCGCCACAGAGATCGCCGAGGCCGTTGCGCCGGACGACCCCACCCCGCACCTCGACCTGGCGCGAATCGCCGACTACGAAGGCAGGCCAGCTGAAGCGATTCGGATCGCACAGGAGGTCGCCGACTGGACTGACCGAAGTGGCTACGGCCCGATCGACACCGGTGAGCGATCCAATGCCATACTTCGCGCCCATCGATGGTTGAGCAACGAGGACAGAGCAGGACGAGTGGGCATCGGAGTTCGCGACTGTGCTCGCCGGTTCGCTGGAGCAGTGGCTGCGCGACCACTTGAGGATGTTCTCCTCCGCGCCCGAGATCGAAGAACTCGCTACGTCAACCGTGGTCACATTGCCCGCGCGGTCCTGAAGGCCACTGCCTGCCAGACCCGCGAGGTGCTGGACGCCATGGAAGCCGACTCGGGTGTGACCCTGGCCGAGTTGACGGTATACGGCGGTTTGACCGCCAATGACACCCTGATGCGGCTCCGGGCCGATCTGGTCGGTGTGCCGGTGGCGCGTCCGGTGGTTGCGGAGACGATCGCCCTGGGCGCCGCCTACGCAGTTGGCTACTGGGAGGGCGAGCAGGACGTCATCGACAACTGGGCCGAGGACAAGCGCTGGGAGCCGCATGCGGGGGAGGACGAGTGTGCTCGTCCGCACCGCAACTGGAAGAAGGCCGTCACCAAGACCTTCGACTGGGTCGCCGCGGCCGCCGCGGTTGCGACCGCTAATCGGGGTTCACTCGGTCTGGCAGAGCACACGGGCGTTTCCGAGGGCAATGCCGCTGACGCCGTTTGTGCGGTTGGGGTTCCTCACAATCTTCACACCCGCCCGGAGGCGCAGAGCGCCCTCGATATTCACCTGAATCGGCTTCGGTGAGAACGTCGTGGCCGGTAGCTCCGTAAGCGGTTGCCCATTGGCGTCGTTCTGCTGAAGGACATCGTCCACGACGACATAGGGCGTCACCCGGTACTTGGTGTCCTTGACTCCGGCATCGACGCCGAGCGTCGCATCGAAGAACTGGCACCGTCGCCCAAGATCGTATTCGGCCCAACCGATCTCGCCCTCTGGTACCTCGGCATCCCAGTATGCAACTCCGAAGAGCAGGCTGTCGTCGTACTCGACCCCGGCAAGGCTGGCGCGCCGGCCGCCCCTGAGGGTGAAATCGAAGAGTTGGATGTTGTGCCTGCTGGCGATGGCCGCCGGCTCCAGATCGGCCAGGTAGGTCCAGACCAGATTGCCCCCTGGTTGTGAGGGATCCGATGGCCCCTCGCCGATCGGGGACGAGTCTGGGGTCGACGGCGCTGTCGCTGTCACCGTCTGAACCGGACCCGGAACGGTCACGGTCGGTCCCGGGACCGGCACGGTCTGGACCGGTCCCGGGACGGTAACGGTTGGCACCGGGATTGTGTCGGGCTGGACCGCTCCCTGTGGGAACCACCACCGGCCCAGTAGGCCTCCGGTGACCAGCAAGCCGATGATGCTCAGCGTCGCCAGCCATGGCCTGAGTGAACGCAGCCACAGCTCGCTCGTCGAGGGTTCCTTGACGCTTCCGTAGTTCGCATAGCCGGTCATGTGGCTCGCTCCGTTCTGGCTGGTGGGCTGGATCAGGATGTCCCCGGATCGTCGGTGGTTCACCCCGTTGACCGATCCCGAATCAGCGGACTCGCCGTCGGCGCCCGGCCTCTCGGACAGGGAGGCGACGTGATCGACCTCGTCAGTGCCCACGGTCTTCGCCCTTCTGGTGGGTGCTTTCATTCGCCGAACCGGCTCCGTCCGCGGTCAGCCACTCCGCCAGGGAGGTGAGGTGCCACCCGCGGCACGCCTCACACTTGTAGGCCCGAACTTCGCGGCGAGTCGTCCGACCGCTGTAGATGAGGTCGGATGACCGCTGGCGTCGAGCGGCGTTCAGCGCGTCGGTTGCCTGGTGCCGATCGCGGTAGCGGAGCTTGCCGCAGTCACCGCAGGTGGTCGGAATGTGACGGGAGATCGTAGCGGCGCCAGTTCGTCGAGTACTCCTGTTACGGCGCGGGGTGCGCGTCGAGCCGATGTACAGCGGTCGGCCGACAGTGCCGGATGCGATCGGCGAGATGGTGATGGTGCTCATGATTTCCCTCCAAGCGGGGGCGGCCTACACCCAAGGAACCGATCCCGCAGTGGCGACCTGACGATGGAGCGCTGCGACAACCGGCTGGTTCGCTGGCAGAAATAGGGTGGAGCTGGAATTGGGCGGTGGGTGCGATCCTTCGGCACGGTCTCGCAGGGCTTGAGCGGCATGCGTTTCTCGCGCCAGTGCGTGCTGGAGCGACTGCGCGAGCCGCCGAGACAGGGCCGGACGACGTGACCCGGCTCAGGTCAGGTGGTGCACGGCCTCACTTCTCTCGACAGCACGTTCGAAGGGTGTCAGCATGGCCACCGAATGCTGGGCGACGTAGGTTCGGGCCGTCCCCAACACATGGACGGGAGGTAGCCCACCCAGGCACACCTCGAACGCGGCGAAGAAGAGTAGCTCGCGGCTGGTGCTCAGGTCATTCCGCAGATTCGGGTGACGGTATTCCCGAGCCCAGGAGACCAGCGACTGCGCGATGACGTTGTCGAGGTTACCCGCCTGCAGCAGCTTCTTGGAGTCGGAGTCTAGCCATGATGCTGTGGGATGAGGTGAGCTGTCCGGTAGGGCGCAGATTGCGGTGATCGCGTCGATGAAGTTGACGAGTCCCGGCTTGCTGGACTTGCCTGCGTGCTCCCGCAAGACTGCCGTCAGTTTCTTCCGGTCGGCCGACCGCTGACGTGGTTGCTGCCGCCGTGCCGTCCGGCGGTCGTTGATGATGATGTCGAGTGCCGCAACAGCGATTCCATGGTACCGCCCGCCCACTTCGAACTTGTGTGCTCGCTGCCGGTGGCTGAGACTGTCCGGAACCACCACCCGGAAGCTCCATGCGTGGTCCGTCCGAGCGAGAACGCCAGCGGCATGGTCGAGCGGGACATGGTCCTCACCGCCGAGCGTGATGTCGCCCGCCTCGTACTGGTCGACCAACTCCTTGGCCGCGGCTACCAGAGCGAGTTCGGCCCTGTCCTTTCCCATCGGGACATCAACGAGGGTGAAGCCGCGAGCGCTGAGCGTGTCCTTGGTTGCCCGGACCCCGGGATCGTGTCGCTTTCCGAAGGACTGGCGCAGCTCAGGGGCGCGCTCATGTTCCAACCAGTCAGCGAAGGCGTCTGCCGCCCAGGAGCCGAATGCGGCCGAGATCTCCGGCTCCACGGCGGGGAAGTAGCGTCCTAGGCGTCCGATGTCGGCGGGCCGCGGTGACCCCTTGACCCGGAAACAGCGGAAGAGGTTCTCGCTGTCAACCAGCGCCGCAGCGAGGTCAGCCATCCGCTTGAGGCTCGGCCTGGAACGGCCTGCCCGGGTCATCGGGGTCGTGCTGACCGCTTAGGCAGCGATTGCGGATGAAGGCCCGGGCTTCCCTGCGTTCGCGGCGGGCGGCTGCCTGCTGCTGAGCGCCGATCGCCGGGCGCCGGACCGCTGTTGCGGAGTAGATGTCGATGACCAATGGCTGATCGCGAAGGCGTGACTCCCGCAAGGTTCCCGCCCCGACGTAGTGGTCGCCCTCGCGCGAGAGGGGGATAGCGAGGACGGGCAGGTCCCCGGCTAGGGTTCCGTCCGGCAGGTAACCCCGCGCGAGCAGCAACTTTGGCGATCGCTCCTCGGGATCGGGAGCTGCGGAAACCTGCACCGTCACCGTCCATGAGTCAGGGGAGTCCTTGCTGGGCTCCGCGGTCCACACGACAGTCCCTTCCTCCCACTCCAGGGTCCTGGGGGGTACCTGCGCCCAGTCAACGCTCCACTGGCCTCCGACCTGACCGGTGGGCCGATCGGCCTGGTCACCGCCTGCAGTCAGGGCGTAGTCCGACTGTCGTGCAGTCGAGGTGATCGCGGCACGCCGGGACGCCTGGGTTGAGAGCCAGTCCTCGGCGGCGGTCGCGATGACGTTGTCGGCGTTGGCGAGGGTGTGGTCGCCCCGCCAGTCTTCGGTGATCCGGCGATATAGGTCGTCAAGGCGGTCCAGCAACTGCTCGTCCTCGGTGATGACCGCGCCGCCAGGCCCGATCAGGATAGCTTCGAGGGCACCGACGACCACCGTCCCGAGGGGGGTGGATGCCGACCGGGGGTCGCTCGCGAGGGCTTCGGCGGCGTCCGACAGGGTAGGCAATGTGCCGGTCAGGAGGGTGGGGGCCGGCTGGAGCGCGGTGAAAAAGTCGTCGGCCTGCCAGGCGAGCGCGGCCAGTTCGATGCGGAGCAGAGCCTCGTCGATGGCGGGCGGGTCGTCGTCCCGGCTGACCGGCCAGAATCGCCACAGCCACTGGCCCAACGCGATGCGTGCGAGGGTGAACGCGGTGTCCTCTGGGAACCAGGCGACTTCGCGTCTCGATGGCTCAGCGCCGGTAATCCCCGAGCCGAGCGACTCGATGGCGTCCATCGCCGGCTGGCCGTATACCCGGCTCAGCCAATGGGTGGCACCAACCGTGTCGTGGACATCAGCCGCAGGTGCTGCGGCGAGGTCGCGAACATCGTAGGTCAGGCTTCCCCCGGGGAGGTCTAGAGTCGATCGGAAGAGTCCTCCGGGCTCATCACCCGACCGCAAGTCGACGAAATCACCCGACCGGATTACGGTCAGGGGCGGACGCACTCTGCTAGCTGTCATTTCTGTCTTTCGATTTGTCACTCATTCGTCCCCAGCACAACCGATCCCGCTTTCACCTAGCCATCGCTACCTTCGCGGCAGATGGTCATCCAGATAGGAGAGAAGATCACGCCAGGATGCACCCTCAACGCCGGGCTGAAGGGTGAGTTCGGCGTTTGAGGCCTCCCATTCAACACGCACCTCCCAGGGCTTAGGGACGCGAACCCCACTTTCGGCCGGAGCTGCCGACGTCGCTCGGAACCGG
Source organism: uncultured Frigidibacter sp. (assembly GCA_964582215.1). Classification (GTDB taxonomy): domain Bacteria; phylum Pseudomonadota; class Alphaproteobacteria; order Rhodobacterales; family Rhodobacteraceae; genus TMP-24. The sequence continues at coordinate 46,686 of CAZORV010000004.1, read as the reverse complement.
AGAATGTCCAGCAGACCCTCCTCACCCCTGGTGTCACAGACGTACGCCATCACGCTCTTCACCCGGGCGTCACGGGCAAGGAGATCCGCTGTGGAGGCGTCGTCGTCCGCGGCTTCGGCGGGGTCTGTCGGACGCCACGTGAGGCGCGGCCCACCCGATTTATGCCGATCCTTGATCTCCAGGACGAGGGTCTGCACGCCACCGGCGATGCGGCTCCAGACCCAGCCCGGCTCCGTCGTGGTAGCCGAGCGGTACTCGGCGTTGTGCAGCACCTTCCACAGCTCTGGGACGAGTCTGCTGCCGGGATCCCAAAGGTCGTTCTGTGCGGTCGCGTCCAGCTTCCCAAACCCACCGACCCGGGCAAGCATGCTGTGGACGTGAGAGTTGAGGTAGCCGATGGCTCCCTCGCAAGTGAGCAGCGCTTCGACCCGCTCGTCCGGGGTGATTGCGGTGTAGGCCAGGGCACCCGCCGAGAGGCCGGCTCGCGCATAGCCGGTCTGAAGACCGAGAGGTTGTGCCGAAGCATCAACCTCTCGGCTCACCATCTCATCGAGGTCCGGGAGTTCGGTCCGCCAGGACTGCCGAGCTGCGCCGTGGAGCACTGACCACAGACGTCGCTGGATGGACTGGTCGAGCGGGTGTATGGGATTGACATCATCTGTTCCGGCATCTGAGCGCTGCTCGCCGTAAGTCAACCGCGGTCGCGAGGGGGAAGGGAGCACCGACAGCCCGAATAGGGGTGGATTCTTGAGAATGCGTAGCGGCGTGTCTAGTTCGGCGGCGGCACGCCAAGCCGCGGCACCATCATCGGAGATAGCAACGGCCGTCTCCTTGGATGGGGCACTTGTGGAGCGTAGGTAGCCCTCCAGATATCCGCCATAGATTGCTGCGACGTCCTCCTCCTCTTTGGACAGCTTGCCCGGGGAAGTCGGGATCCGGCGAACCCAGGCCGAGTCCAGTTGCTGATCGTATGCCTCGCGCTGGCCGGGGTCGGCGAACAGTCGCGCCAGAGCAGCGGGGCTCTTCGAGTCATCGCTGACCGCGAGGCTGTCGCTGATCTCTGCCGCCCGGGCCTCGATCTGTTCAGGAGTCAGGGTCTGCTCTACATCGTCGGTGATCACCCTGGTGAACACCTTCTCCCGGGCGACGTGGTGCTGACCTTGCCGCAGCCTTGACTCGACCTGTGCGAGTAGCTGGCCGACGGTCCTGAGCCATGGCTCCGACTCTTTGATGCGCTCGATCACGTGCTGGGCAACGGTCTCCTCGAAGGCACTGGTCCTGCTCGCCAGCGTACGCGCGCTGATTTCCGGGAATAGGCATCGCATGATTTGCAGATAGGCCGCCTTGAGAGGTGCCCTGCCGTCCTGGCCCGCGAGAACGCCGGTTCGCACGTCGTCAGGCAGCCTCGCCCAGCCCGCCTCAACCGCGGTACGTCCGCTGACCATCGCGCTCCCCCTGCTGCCGGCCGGAGGTCCTGTCCAGCCGGCACCACGACCCTAGAACAGGCCTCGGCTTGCGCTCAAGCGTCCTCGACGGTCGGTGGAACTGCGACTGCCTCGCTGTCGAACTCACTCATAGAGGCCGGTTGCCGCGGGATCGGTTCGGAGGGTGAGACTCGACTGGAAGGAACCACCATGGCCATCACTCGCGAGGTAATCGCAGGACTGTCGATCGGTGCAGTGCTCATGACGAGCGGCTGTGCGAGCACCGCTGGTGGAACGTCGATCCCCGACGACATCGTCCTCGTCCTTGGGGCGCACGCCAACTCGCCCGCCATCTCGGCTGAGGATCTGGCCCAGCCACTCTCGCGTTTCGACGCGGTGGGGGATCGGCTCACCATCGTGGTGGCTCAGGGGACAATCGCGTCCGCCGTGTACGACCGAACACTCGACCGACTGCCCGGAAATAGCCTGGACCGTGAGGACTACCTGCAAAGTGTGCGGGTCGAGGTCAGCCGGGCCATCGCTGAGGCTGCGGCCACCACCCCGGAAGTGGACCTGGTTGAGGCGATCGCCTTTGGTGCCGCTGGGTTCAGCCCGTCGGCGAGCTGGGAGTTGTGGGTTGTCGACCCCGGGCTGCAGACCACGGGAGCGCTGTCGATGCTGGACGGGGCGCTGTACGCCGAGCCGGCGGACCTGGTCGGACACGCTGAACAGGCGGGTGCCCTGCCTGACTTGAGTGGCACGAAGGTGGTCATGCAGTTGGCGGTCAACGTCGAGCCGCAGCAGCCGCTGGGGCAGGACGCTCGTGCCCAGTTGGAGGCGATCTGGTCGGAGTTCTTCACCCGCGCCGGCGCCACCGATGTAACGATCGAGCGGCAGAACCTGACAGCGACCGGCGTCACCGCCGGCCTTCCGACCGTCACACCAGTCGACATCCGCCGTCCCGATGCGCTCCCCCGTGGCGAGGGTTGCACCCAGCGCCTGGAATCAGCCTCCATCGGCTTCGCTGCCGGGAGCGCCTCCCTTACAGATCCGGATCGGACCCGCGGCCTGATCGAGCGAGCCGCCGCTGGGCTGACCGGCTGCGAGGGGGCTTGGCTGGTGGAGGGCTCGGCTTCGTCCGAGGGAGACTCCGACGCCAACCGGTCGCTTTCCACCGCCCGGGCCGAAACGGTCGCCGCTTTGGTCTCCGAAGTCACCGGCCTTCCGCGGGAAGGCATCGAGGTCATCGGCTGGGGGGAGGAATGGCCGTGCCGCAGGCCGGACGTCGACAAGTCCGGGCAACTGGTCATCGAGGCGGCCAGCTACAACCGCTCGGTCACGATCTCCAAGGTCGTTGACGCCGACGCCAGTCGTTGCTGACTCTTCCGCGTTGGCCGCGGGGCGCACGCATTCCATCTGTGGACCGGCGGGATCGGTTCATCGGTTGACCCTCAAGAAAGGAACACCATGGCACGCAACTTCCTCGTTACTGTCGGCAGCGACGAGTTCGCCGCCACCTGCCCGTCGCCGCGGTTGCGGATCGGCTTCTTCGAGGCGATCGGTCTCACCGTGCGTGGCTGGCTGGACGCTGCCGCAAACCGGGGGGTGTCGGATCACCGGGCGACCCACACCATCCACTGGCTGCAGGCCAGGCACCTGGAACGTGAGCACGAAGTGGACCGCCGGCTCAACGCCGTGCTGACAGCAGTCGACCGCGCCCTAGCCGACACGGACGTGATCCTCACCCGCGAGGTGCCCGCAGACCAGCCCGTCCCGGCAAGCAGCGAACTGGAGACTCTCCACGGTGCGGACCGGACGGCGTGGACGAACCGGGTCCGTGCCGCGCGGGCCGCCAATGGTGCCGCGGACGCTGCTCGCGGTGCGCAGGCAGCAGCCGCTCGCCGTCGCGAGGAGTTGTTCGCGATCCGGGAGGGCTTGTGGCTGGAGGCCGAAGACCTGCGTGGTCGGTGGGCCGAGGCGTACCGGAGGCGGGCCGCGCGCTACACCCGCGCACGCTTCTCCTTGCGCGGCGCGCGGCCGTCGGAGGCACCCGAGGTGCCGCTCTTCCCCCACACCCCCGGGCCGACGGTTGCACGGCGCGTTCCGGCGCAGCCCGAGAGCATCCCGTTCTGAGCGGGGCGCGGGTCCATCTGTCCGTGCTGGATCAACGTAAGGAGTTGCGATGAAGGTGTGGTGGTGGTTCTTCCGTCGGCGCCCACAGGTGCACGAGCCGGCCTGTGGTTACTGCGGGACCCCTCTGGCCGTCTGCTCCCGCTGCCGGGGTGACTGGGGTGCCGCCGGTGGCTGTGAGTGCGGCGTGGGGTTGCTCTGCCCGAGTGGCTGCGGTCGCTTCTGGCGCTGACCCTGCGCGGGATCGGTTCTCCAAGCAACACGTTCGATAAGGAGCAAGACATGAGATGGTTCAAGACCCGCACCCGTCGTCCTCACGGGAGCGGCGAGGGGCAGGAGCAGAGCATCAACCTCCCCCAGCCGCCCTTCGCCGACCCGCACCGCCCGAGCGGACGGTCGCAGGACGACGCACGCCAGATGGCTCAGCGCGACATCGCCTCAGGCGCCGTCGACGCAATCAGCATTGAGGCCGGCGAAGGACCGCTGCGCTACGACCGGCTGCGCGACCGCGAGCGTGACGTTGAACTACAGGAGGCCAAGAAGCTCCGCGACGAGGCCCTGACAATCGGCATGGCGTTCATCGAAGAGGCCCGCACCGGACTGCCGTCTGAACTCGGTTCGGGGTCCTTCATTCCACAGACCACCAAGGAAAGGCACTGACATGGCCCGAGACACCGACCTGCAGCCCTGCGCCACTTCCGAGGCGGGCTTGCTCACGGAACTGGAGAAGGCCCAGGAGGCGTTGAGCCAGGCTCAGCGCGCCCACGACTTCGATGTGGCGGTCCTCAACGGCGAGACGCTCGCGAAGGACGGTACAGCCCGGGCTGGTGACCCGCTCACTCCGGGCCGAGCCCGGCAGGGCGTCCTCACTCGCGTGCTCAGCCGGGCGATGATCGCCGTCGCCCTCTACCTAGCGCTGCCGGGTCTGATCGAGGGCAATGTGGTGGCGACGAACGTCCGTGCCTACCTACGCGTGGACGATGCGGACGTGTTCGGCCCGCTGGTTATCGCCGCCTCCGCGATCATTGTGCTCACCCTCATTCCCTTCCTGCTGGGCAAACGCGTCAACAAGGTCATTCACGGCAGGAAGCTCGTGCTGGGCGAGCAGATCGTCTACTCCGCGGCGGCCGGCTTCTGGTTGGTCGGCGGAGTCGCGCTGGCCATGGTCCGGGTGAGCGTCGACCGAGATAGCCGGGTCCGCCAGGTAGCTCAGGACAGCGGCCGGACGGTTCAGGAGATTGACCCCTCCCAGGTGTTCGACCCCACCCTGCCCACGGTCTTCTGGATCATCGTGCTGCTCGGACTTGGCGTCGCCCTGATCACCCTCGAGCTGACCGACAACCCGGCCCAGCGCGGCGAGCTTCGTACTCGGATTGCCCTGGTCGATCAGGAGCAGAAGACCCGGGCCATCGAGGAGGCGCTGGCTGAGGTCCGTGGCCAGATTGCGTTGGCGGAACACCACCTCGCGACCACGCGGGCGATGTGGAAGAAGGAGTTCGTCGCCATCACGGCCCGCGCTGAGCGCGACAAGCAGGTGTACCGCATGGAGCTCTGCCTGGCCAGTGGTGATCCGAACCTGGCCCTCGCTCTCGAGCACCGCGACCTCCGGACTCGGGACGAGGCCGAGGCCCGCGCCTGGACGCGCGGACTCGACGCGCCCGCGGGAGATGTGAACGGGGCGCATGTCAGCGATCCGGCCAAGCCTCCGTCGCCATGACGGCGGGGGGCTCAGCCGTCGGGTAATCGGCGACGAGGTCATCGAGTACCCGATCACCGTGACTCTCCCACCATGCGGTGCCCAGGACGCCCTTGCCGATGTCCGTGTAGATGCCGGACAGTCGGGACAGGTCGAGGCCGGCTCCTTCAGCGGTCTCCTGCCAGCGGGCGCGGCACTCGCACGCGTTCCGGACGAGGTTGGCGAGGACGGCGGGGTCGGGCTGCGCGCGATAGTGGTCGAGCGTCGCGAGGACGTCGGTGATGCAGGCCGGGCAGGTAGTCGGCGAGGCGAGCACGCGCATGCTGCTGATTGCGTCGGGCTCGGCTGCGTTGTAGTCCCGATACCACGCGATAGAGAGCCGCGTTGGGAAGTCGGGCGTGACCCGCTGAAGCACTTCGACCAGCGACCACAGGGACGGCGGCGCGTAGTGGCCGCGCCGCCAGAGCCAGCCGAGCAGCGTCCAATCCCTGACCTGGAGCGGAAACAGGACGCAGGCATCCGCGCCCGCATCGAGCGCCCACCGAGTGGCCCGCTCGGCATCCGTGATCGCCTGTCCCGGTTCAAGCAATGCGGTACCGACGCAGATGTTGGCGATCGAACGGACCCCGGAGTCGTGGCAGGCGTCCAGCGCTTCCCTGACCCGGTCCAGGCTCATCCGCTTGTTCACGCACCACTTCAGCACCCAGGGGTCGGCGGACTCCAACCCCAACTCAATGACGCCGGTCTTGCCGCCCAGCAGTGCTGCGAACTCGGTCACCCGGGCCGGCGTGATCGTCTCCGGACGGCTTTCGCACACCACGGTCCCCACCGGCGACTCCCTCACGGCGTCAAGGATCGCGTGCCGTGCCTCGTCCGGAACCTCCCGCGGGTCGAACATGCATCCCGATGGCGAGATCAGCAGAGTCGCGCTCTCGTCCAGGTCGACTGTCCGCAGCGCCGCGCTGATCTCGTCGCCGATCGTGGCAGGAATGGCACCCCCGACGCCGTAGTTGCACATCGTGCACAGGCCCTGCTTGTCGTAGCTGCAGCCCGCCGTGCGGAACCAGACCCGGACGAAGGGCGAGCCGTCGACGATCTCGGTACTGACCGTGACGTTCACTCCTGAGGGATACGGGGGACGCTGCTGGCGCAGCCGCGCGCAGACAGTGCTCAGGAACGGGTTCTTGAGCTGCAGCACGGTCGCTAGAGGGTCTCGTACGGGCGGAGGTCGTTCCCACCGCGTTCCATCGCGTCCCCGAGTTCCCGCGTGTGTGTCGGGTCGATGCTGGGTGCCAGGTCGGCGGCGGTCATGCCGTGATCGTATCGGTCAGTGCCACACCACGGGGCTGGTGGTCTGGGTTTCGGGGGGTGGCTCTCGCCGTGGTGGCGCCGCCAGTGGTGCGTAGCCGAGCGCTATCACGCCCATCAGGTCCCCATCCAGGCCAAGAATGTCCCGGATCTGCGGTTCGGCGATCGCGAGGTCGCCGAGGAAAGCGACTCCGATCCCCAGGGAGTTGGCGGCCAGCCAGATGTTCTCCAGCGCGGCGCCCAGCCCGATCACTTCGAAGCCGTATCCCACCAGCGAACTGGCCAATGCCTCGCTGGAGGCCGCTGCCAGCGCCGCCCGGCCATTGCTGAACACACCGCGGTTCTCAATGGCCACCACGACCGGAGCCTCCCGAACGACGTTCGCCGACTCAAGCACGGTGGACGACCAGTGCCGGGAGGGGCGTCCCGTCTGTGGATCGTGCGGGACGTACTCGTCGATCCCGTCCGCCTGTGATGCGGCGTCGGCCATCCGGGCCTTCATCGCCGCGTTCGTTACGACGTGGAAGCGCCAGGGTCTGGCGTTCTTCGAGGAAGGTGCAGCCAGACCGCACTGCAGGACGAGTTCCATATGTTCGCGCTCGACAGGACGTTCCTCGTAGCCGAAGCGGATGCTCCGCCGGGCGAGGATAACGTCGATCACAGGGGTGGTTGGGATCGGGTCCGATGTGGCCATGCCGAGAAATCTACCTCCCGTGGCCGTAGGGGAACTCTTGCGATGGGCAAGGTCTCTGGACAGCGAGACAGCACTACGATGAGGAAGCCGTCTACTGCAAGTCGCCCCTAAGGAGCATCTTGTCCCTCGATCTGACCCAGGCTGAACGCATCAAGTTCATCCTGCTCGCCGAGGGAGCGGCGGTCACAGCAGCCGCTGAGAAGGTACTTGATGACATCGTGGACGGGGGCGCCTGGTCTCCCGACGACTATGCATCGACTCGCGGGCTGATCCTGCGCCTCGATGACGATGTGTGGGTGAATGTGCCGGTCGAGCGGTACAACGCCAACTTCGTCCCCGGCACCACCATGACGATCGACGTCGGTGTAGACGGTTTCTTCGTCCATGGCCAGGGGCTGGAGAGTTCGGCCGCGTTCTGGCCGCCCGCCGCCTTTCACTTCCGCAAGAACGAGAGTGGACGGCCGTACTGGCACTTCGTTGTCACCCACGGGGATCGGGCGCGCCTGTCGCCGACGGTAGGTTGCGCGATGGTCTGCGACTTCTGCAACATCCCCTTCGATGACACCTACGGTGGAGTCAAGCCACTCGATGTCATGCTGGAGGCGATCGGGGTGGCGCTTGCCGACGAGCGCCAGCCGGGACGCCATCTGCTGATCTCCGGTGGCACCCCGGGGCCGAAGCATATCCCCGCGCTCCAGCAAGTCTACGAATCCGTCCTGCAGACCTTCCCAGGGCTGGCCGTAGACATCATGATGGTGCCCCTGCCTGGCCTGTTCGATCTGCAACGGCTCGATGCCCTCGGGGTCAACGAGCTTTCCATCAACCTGGAGGTCTACGATGAGGAGGTCGCCAAGAACGTGATGCGTCACAAACATCGGCAGGGTCGGCAGTACTACCTCGACTTCCTGGAGAGCGCTGCCGAGTCGCTGGGACCCAATCGCCTCCGCTCCATGTTGATGGTAGGGATCGAGCCCGCGGAGAGCACCTTGGACGGGGTTCGAGCGATCCTGGAACGGGGCTGCGTTCCTGTGCTGAGCCCTTTCAAGCCGGATCCGGTAACCCCGCTGGCCGGGTCTCGGCCACCACGGGCCGACGAGACCCTTGCGATCTACCTGCAGGCCGCCGAACTGGCGGCCGGCTTCGACAGCGTGCTCGGGCCGACCTGCCCGCCTTGCACGCACAACACCCTTAGCTTTGCTCGCCGGGACGCACATGGTGCGCACTACGATCACGCCCCTCCGGCACTGCACTCGGGGGCCTGAGGTGACAGTTCGCCGGATTCTGCGGGTTGATGACCTCTCGGACGATGACATCGACCTGATCTTGGAATGCGCGGGACGATACGCGGACGGTGAGCGACCCGCCCGCTCGCCGGCGCTGATCGGGCTGGTGTTCTTTGAGACCTCGCTGCGCACCCGCCTCGGCTTCGCGGCCGCCGCGCACCGAATCGGTGCCGAGGTCATTGAGGTAGTAGAGCGCCGGGCTTCGGAGATCTCCATGCCGGAGAGCCCAGCCGACGCAACCCGCACGGTGAGCGGCTACGTGGACGCACTGGTCGTCCGCTCCGGTCGTCCTGCCACGGAGTTGAGCCAGGTTGTTCGCGCCGATGTTCCGTGGCTCAACGCCGGCGATCGCGGCGAGTCCGCCGAGCACCCAACCCAAGCCCTGCTGGATCTGTTCGCCATCGAACGCCTGCTCGGTCCGGTCACCCAACAGCGGATCGCCCTCTGCGGCGACCTCCGGTCCCGCGCCGCTCGCAGTCTCCTGGCGATCCTGGCGCGGCGCCAACCCCAGTCGCTGGCGCTGCTCACCGACCCGAGCCTGACCGACGGCTTTGTGCTGCCAGCCGAACTCGAAGCGATCACCAGGTCCGTCGATCCCGGCGATCTGGCCGATGTCACCGCGCTCTACGCGGTAGGAATTTCCCACGGGGCCGCCAGCGAGGCAGTGCGCAGCAGACTGAGGATCGACCGCAAGATCCTGTCGGGGATGCGGCCGGACGCGGCGGTGCTCTCGCCGATGCCGATCATCGATGAGATCGCTACGCCGGCCCGCCGTGACTCCCGGATGCGCTACTTCGAGCAGAGCGATCTGGGGCTGCCGGTGCGAATGGCGGTCCTGGAGGTACTCCTGGGACGGATTGCGTCAATCTGAGAGGGAGCTTCTGGGTCAACCGGGTGTCGCTAGGCCTGCGTCGGTGGGTCGGGCAGTGATACCAGCAGGTTACGCAGCGACTGGTAGTCCACCTTCTTGGCCACCTTGTCCACCTCAGCCAGCGCTCGGTCTGCTGTGGTGAAGGCCACAGGACTCAGTGGCGGCATGGCGGGGGATCCGTTGACCACGCCGAGGTTGGGACTGTCCTCGTCGAGTTCAACGGAGAAGGATGACTGACCGCTTCCGTTGAAGAGCTGCCAAACCACCGAGTTCCGGAACTGAGCCCGGCCCCGCAGCGGGGTGGAGAACCACACGTTCTGAAGGTGGGAGTCCACCACGTCCAGAGTGAGCTCACCTTCGGCCTCGCGATGCTCCCTGTCGCCTGATGAACGCTCCACATCGTCCAGCCACACCTGCGGGCTAATGGTGAGCCCCCGGACCGCGACGTCCGCCAACTGGATCGAACCTGCACCCTGTTCGCCGAACTCCAGCGATGTGCCGGCGACATGGCGCAGCGACACCGTGCCCATCGGGTCGTGTGTACCGTCGCTTTTGGCCGGGCCACGGCAGCTGGCGAACATCAGGGAACTCAGTCGACCGCCGCAAATCAACAGGCCGGATTCCTGCGGATCCCACTCCTGGTACTGGAAGCCGTCGATCCGGTCCTGTTTCAGGGCTTCCACCAGCGCAGCCGACGCCGGCTCCGCCGGCAACCCGGATGTCCACGAAATCAGCTCCCGTTTTCCGTCGGTCCAGGTCTTGGGTGGGGTCTCGAGATAGCGATCGAGCATCGCGGCCAACTGGGGTCCGCGAACGAAGAACGACGGCAACGGACGTTCGGTGTTGGGGGCGCGCCGTGGCTCGCTGACGGATCCGACGATCGTGCAGTTGCTGAACTCGACGCCGTCCATCAGGCAGTTGACGAAGGTGACGCCTTCGAACACGCACTGGTCGAAGGAGGTCCAGCGGAAGTCGCCATTAATAAACACCACCTGGCGGAACCGGATGTTGTGAAGCCGGCTGGACCGCCAGCGGAGGTTGACGAACCGACAGCCCAACTCGGTGGAGGTACCGTCGAACGGGTCGGGTTGGTCGGTGCTCTCGCCAGGCTGCCAGGTCAGTGTGCGTCCAAGGGTTGCGGTCAGCCGGGAGACCGCGCTCCGGGCATCCTCGGGGTTTGCCTCCGCCCAACTGGACAGGCCCCGTCCGAACCCGTCGTGGGTCAGGGCGACGCTGCCCGAGGTACGACGGACGAGGGCGCTGGCCACGAGCCACTCCAGCGCGAAGAAGTACCGCCGCAGTTCCTCGAGCAGGACGGCGGACCGGGGGAGTCCCATCATCGGACCGGATGACGTGTCTACTCCCTCGCTGCCGCGCAGGGTGGCCAGAAGACCCGGGTCGCCGGCCAAGAGTTCGTCACGACTGGCAGTCAGCCACGAGCCATCGTCACCGATCCGCCGAGCGAAGGCGCTGAACAGTCGCGCGTCAGTCCCGTCGCGGCTGAGGTCCCCGGTGTAGCCAAGAGTGCCGAGTTCGTCCGCGAGCACCAACTGAGCCAGATGCCGTTCCTCTTGGTCGACCTTGTAGCCACCGCTGGCGAGATGATCGGCCATGCGGGAGATGAGCGCAACGACGCCGTCGGCCAGCACCGGATCCCCACCGCCGACCTCGTTCAGGAAGACATCCCGGCAGGTCGCCAGCCGGTAGGTCACGGCGCGAGCCAGTGATGCGCGGAATAGCTCCGCCGCATCCGGGTGCAGGGAGGGTGAGGCTGACGACTCACCCGTAGGCAACTGGAGGGCCCTCAGAACATGCGTGAGCGTGACGGTGATCGGGGCAGTCTCCGTCACTTGGTCGTCGGATGCTTCGCGCCAGCAGACATAGAGCAGCGCCTGCAGATGCAGCAGCCCGACCCCGGACCAGGGCTGGCCACCGCCGGCTTGCTCCCAGAGGTCGAGCAGGAATTCGACCGCGGCCTCACTGATCACTGCGGTGGAGCCGTCAGAGCGCCGCCCACTGGTAATCACCCGTTCGATCGAGGTACGGGAGCGCAGTGGGAGCAGGTAGAAGTCGGCACGCTTGAAGGGGCCTACCACGAGGTCGCGCAGCCGGTGCTTGAACTCTTCCCGCAGCGAGATCACGATACGGACCGAGTAGCGATCGACGGCGTTCTCGACCCACATCCGAACTCTCTCGTAGAGCACCGGATGGTGCCGGATGAGTTCCTCGAACTGGTCCAGGATGATCACTGCGCCGTCGCCATATTGATCGTCCAGAGCACGGAGGAGTCCGGGGGCAGCCGGTATGCCCGGGGGCAGCACGCCTGCCAGTTTGGTGGCCAGGAACTGTTCGGTGCGCGCCAGCACCTCCACCTCAAGGTCAGGGTGACCTGCTGGCCTTGTATCAGCATGGGCCGGACGGGGTTCGCTCTCGCCGCCGCTCCAGTCCGAGCAGATGAGCACCTGGAAGCCGTCGGACCGCAGCCTCGGGTGAATGCCGGCCTGAAGCAGGGATGACTTTCCGACACCGGATTCGCCACTCAGGACGATCAGGTTGACTTCGCGGATGAGGGTGGTGAAGTCTCGAATGTCGCCGTCCCGCCCGATCAGCGGGTATTGGGGGTCCCGCATCGGGCGCGGCCCTGGCCAGAAGCACTCCCGTTCGTGGGCGTCGAGGGCATCGGCCCAGTCCCTCAGGGTAGATGTCATGCCTGGCTCCTCAGGCTCTCGTCGGCTGAGTCGTCGCGGAATGGTCCTTCGCCTCTGCGATGGCCTGGAAGTCGGTGTGCAGTTGCTGCAAGAGCTCTTCCAGTTCTTTCACGCACGTCAGGTGCGTTCCGTCAACCACGTCGAGGTCGTTCCACAAGAAAAGTTCACGGTCGTTGGTGCCCGACTTCTCGTTGAGAAGCAGGCCCAGACGCTGTTGGGTTTCGACTTCCGGGGGTTCTGGAGGCGCTGGCTCACCACTGGACTGCACGGGCAACCTGGAATCCGACGTGGCGGCGGGCTTGCGCTCGCCGGAGGCCGAGGACTGCACGGCCAACCTGGAACCGGCAGTCGCGTCGGGCTCGCGCTCACCGGAGGCCGGAAGCTGTGCCGCCATCAACTGCGCCATCAGCCGCAGCCGAATCCCAGTGTCGGCGACCTGGGTGCCCATCAGCATCCAGAACCGTGGTGCGGACGTCCCGCTGGTGAAGGTGATCCATGACGGCAGACCGCTGTTCGGCTGCCGGCTGAAATCCAACGCTGCCTGCTGGATGGCTGTGTACTCGTCCAGCAGCAGCGCGTGGTGGACCTTGGAACTCTCTTTTGTGAGCCGAAAGGTGCCCCTCACTTCGGGCGGATCCATCAGTGGCGATCCGGTGAGTCGGACAACCACCGGGAGCCCCTCCCACGGTGCGGGCAACTTATCCCCTAACTTCACCCACCGAGCGGGATGCACCAGGCCTCGCGGCAGTATCAGTTCAGGGTGCACGGCGCCCTGCCAGCGCGACTTCTGAACGTTCTGGTCGGCTGTCACGGTACCGCCGGCAGGTGGTTGTTCGCTAGTGGGGTCGAGCTTCGCCCAGACCCAGTGGGGCGACGCGGCCGAGGGCCGACTGTCCTCGCTGGCGAACACCGGCATCACGACGATGAACGGCTTTCCGCGCAGCCACAACGACATTTCCAACTCCAGGTCGAAGGAACTGACGAAGCACACTGGGGGAGGTGGGGCTGCCCAGCCGTCTGGCATCCGTCTCGCCGAGATTGCCTCGGCCTGCTGGGCCAGGAAGCTCGCGATCAGGTTATAGAAGTTTGCCATACTGGTTGGTTCGGTGGAGGTGCTGCGTTGCGTCCACGATGTGTTCGTGACCTGCACGATGCGGTCGTAGACCCAGCCGTCCTGACTGACCACGTCCTGGAGCCTCGGCCGCGGATTCGGGTCGTCCGCCTCATGCTCGAACCATTCCTTGTCTTCCAGGGACTGGAAGAGCAGCAGGTCCGACCAACCGGGGTAGACGGTGGTGCCTTCGGTGAGGAAGTACCACGCGAAGGCAGTCAGCAGCTCGATGTGGGTGCGGAGGACACCGGGCCGATCGCCCTCCTCCGACGTCGTCCGGAGGCCCTGGAGCATTCGGTTGGCCAGCGCTGCCAGAGCGGCCTGCGACTGCGCCGAGTTGGCGTCCACCTTGCCCAGTCGACCCAGCAGGTCGCGGAGTGGCTCCAGCAGTTCCTCTTTCGTCGTCGCGCCCCACCACGAGTCAAGGTTGAGAGTCACTCTCTCGCGGTTCGCCGGGCCGACTACATGGACGTCCGAGGCCAGGGCGCCAGCGTAGAGGCGGGTGGCCAGCGCCGCCGCAGCGGCAACCAGCGACGGGTACTCGACCGGTTTGATGCCCGCACGGGTGTTGACCTGCTGCGCCGTGAGACCAGCCTCGTCAGGGCCACCACCATCCCGGATTCCGACCCGGTCGCGGGCGAGCGATTCCACGAACGTTGCCGCCAACTCAACCAACGCGAGATCCGAGTGTGCCCGGGCCAATTGGCTCAGATCCCGCTCCAGGCGGGTTCGAAGGCCCTCCCGCGCGCTGCCTTCGGGGGTGGAATCGGGAGTCATGAGGCAGCCACTGCCCAGCACGAACGTCATCCACGGGATCTCTATGCTCAGCCTGTGCCAGCTGCCGCTTTCGAGCTTCTCAGTGCCGCTCCGGGTAGTGGCCTTCTTGGCGACGTTGTAGATGGACTTCGACTCGTCGCCTTCTCGTCGATCGGCGAGGTAGTCCTGCCAGCTCTTGTAGTGTTTCGCCTGCCCCCTGCGTTTCGACGCGAACCACAACGGCCCGTGACTGACCGGTCTATCGATCGAATTGGTGCGCTCTTCGTCAGTCACCTGGATCCCCTGTCTCTCGATCCACCGAGCCAAGAATGCCCTGTGCGCGCTCGGCTGTGGCTCTGACCTCATCGAGCAGGTCGTAGCCGGTCTTGGTGACCTGGCGTCGCACCGTCCACCGTGCGATGGCTGCGCCTGGGGCGATCTCGAGTCCTGGTGCTGGCAACAGGTCGACGGCTGTGGTCTGGGGCTCGGCCCACAGCGCATCGGCTACACCGGCCGCCGGGAGTACGGCGGATTCCGCGCCGGTGTGGTGGAGGACGATGTGGGCGACATCCGGCAGCTCTGCGGTGAGTTCCTTTAGCGGACGCGTTGGCGGCTTGGGCATGCCGAGCCACGCTGCGACATGCTCGAGCATCAGGCAGGACTCACCCGCCCCGACCGCCAACCGGCAGGAGAGGTGCGTCGAGCCCTGGAACCGGGGGTTCACCTCCGTGAAGAGCGCCTGCCCCTGATGGACGAGAAAGTCGATCCCGAACGAGCCACGATAGCCGTTGCCGGCTAGCCAGCCGCCGATTGCCTCGGTCGAGTACTGGAGTTGAGCGACAACCTGAGGGTCGAACTCGCGGGCGAGCCCGAAGTCGTTGCCACAGTATCCAAACTCTCGGCTGACCAAATTCGGGATGCCGATCAGCTGAACCGAGGGGTAATGGGTGGAAACTCCGCCGTCGGCCCACACAGTTCCACCAATGTTCACCGGCAGGGCGCCGTCGATGAACGGTGCGATGCTCGCAAAGGCTTCTGGGATATGCGGCCAATAGCGGCCAAGGTCGGCGCCTGCCGGCACTCGCACCAGGCCTTCGCCACCGGATGTCCGACTGCGGCGAAGCATGACATCGCCCTCCCGGACCAGCGATCGAGCATTCAACTGCTCCTCATCGGCGACGTACCGCCAGGGGATGCAATCGACACCGGGCAGTTGGCAAATGGAGGTTTCCACCCAGGGCTTGTGTTCGAAGGCGGTCTGGTGTCCACCGAACATGCCCAGGTTCAGGCACTGTTCGCCGCGTGCGAACCCGATTGAGGAGAGGAATTGGGAAGGCCGGTAGGGAAGCAGCGCGCTGCTACCGGAGAGTGCCCGCAGCAGCCCCCGTCTGAACTCACGGGTTGCCGGAGCTGCGAGGTGGTCGTCGATGTCCCAGATCTCCGGATCGACTCGGTGGCCGGTGAGGTCCTCGTATGCCACCGACTCCATCTCGGATCTGCGTCGGTACCGCGACATGATCGAGAAGGCCGCCTCGAACTGCGGCAGGTCGCTGAGGGGTTCGATGTCCTCACCACGCAGCCCTGCCCAGACGAGTCGGCGGTTGCCAAGCCGTCGGGAGACCTCCTTGACCAGGCGCGAGCGATCCATGCCCAGACTCTACTGAGCGCTCGCCGGATCAGCGTCCAGTAGTCGGACCTGGTCGTCGTTGGTCACATAGGCGAGTTCGGGCGTCGCCGGCTCAGTCGACAGCCAGGGATCGATCGCGGCGACCTGCCGCACTACGGCAACGCCGCGTGCAGCCACCTGCCGGCGTGGCTGGCGCAGCCAAGTGTCGGAGTCCTGCGAACTGGAAGTGCGGATCCACTCCCCGGAAGCGGTGATGGCCGCCGCTATCCGAAGATTGCCGAACCAGGCGCAGTCGGCCATCGCTATGTCCCTGCCGCCTTCGAACACTTCTTTGCGTGAGCCCACTTGGAGCAGTGTGCCATCGGCGACCAGGACCGTCCGGGCCGCCGCAACGAAGCCGGACTGGGCCGACTTGGCTGACATCCGCGTTGTCGGCTCCCAGACATGTGAGCGTTCCACACCACGCCAGCGGAGCGTAAGTCGGAAGCTGCCGGCATCGGTGGCGACCAGGAATCGGAGAGACTCGTCCGCGCCGACCGTGACCGCGAGGATGACCGCATTCGACCCGGGGAGGGAGGTGGGGAGTTGGAGGGCGGAATCACCGTTCAGCGGCTTCAGGCTGAGTTCGCGGTTGGTGGCCACCAACCAGCCGATGTCCAGTTCGTCGCCGTCGATCGCTGCCGCGACTCGGCCGTCGGCGGATACCGCCACGGATGAGCGGTCACGCCGCACTCCCAGGTCGTCCGGGGTGACCTCATAGACGGTCAGCTGGCCCTGCGGGCAAGCGACCTGCCACAGCCGACCTGCGGCTCGCACCACCGGCAGCGGCTGGATCGCGGTGACCTTGGCCGGGGCCTTGTAGGCCGGTGCGGGGAAGTCCTCGGCCGTATCCTTCCGCCAGACGCGCAGGTCTCCCGACACGTTCAGGTGCAGTTGTGGGATCGCCCGGTGCTCTCTCAAGAGTTCTCTCCGTGCGTTGAGCACGGCCGTGTCCAGCTGCTGCCCATCACGCAGCTGCCGATAGAACTCCTTGGAGAAAGCCGCTACCTGGTGATCCAGAATCGGCTCCCGCATCGCAACCACAGCCCCCACACCTGAGGCCGCGGCCAAGGTTTCCGCAAGGGTCCAGATCCCGCCGGTAGCCGGCGTTCCGCAGGCAGCGATCACAACGAGCCGAGCTTTGAGCGCCTTGACGAGGTCCGCGATCTCGTCTCTGGACAACTCCTTCTCGGCCACCGTGGCTCCACCGCCACGCACCTTGAGCCCGCCGTTGTTCCCGCCGTGCGCTGTGAAATGGACTACATCGAAGCCTGCCCCGCCGGGATTGCTGGATATTGATCTAATCTCGTCGAATGTGGAGGGCAGGGTTTGTGCTCCACACGTCCCGCGCAGGTAGCTGTGGAGTTCGCCTAGCTTGCCGGAGTCAGCCGTTCCGCCTGACGTGATGGTGTCGATGAGGCCAACCCTTACGTGAGGTTGCTCGATCAGCACTGAGTCCTCCAGGTGCCGGGAACGCACGACGGTCACCTGTGGCTCATCCAGAAAGGCCATCTCCCACGGGATGGAAGGCGAGAGAGTATCGCTGAACTTCAGGCGGAGCCGCACCTTGCGCCAACCGCGCGCGTCCTCAGCCAAGCTCCTCAATTGCTCCCACGCCTTGGTGCTGAGCACTGCGGACAGCAGTTGCTCCTGCAACTCGGTGCGGAGCACTTCCTCGACCGGCGTCTCTCGGAGGTTCTTGAAGGTGACTTCAGACAGCTGGTAATCCGACTGGCCGAGGTCGTCGCTCATCGAACTGATGCACACGCCAGCGCGGTCAGACTGACAGCCCAGCGTCAGCCTGACCTCCCGGTTCGCGGTGGCACTTCCCGTCATCTGACGCCAGCCTGTGATGACTTGATGGTCGGCAGGACGAACAGCACCTCGGCCAGCAGAGGCCGGAAAGGACCGGTCAGCACCGGTTTCGGATCCCACTGGGCTGCATCTCCGAGGTAGGAGTCGACATCGGCCCACAGCGAGCGGTTTCGGCTGCGGAGGTCCTCCCCGCCTGCCACCAAGCCGGAGGGCGTGTACCTGAGGTCGTCACGGGCCAGGTCGAGGACGCTCCAGGCAGGTCTGGCGATCTGCTCTATCGACTCTCGGACCCATCTCCTGATGGGTTCCTCGGCACCGGCGTGCTTCACCGCCAAGCAGGCGGCGCCCAGGCGATACCGGACCCAGGCCTCGACCATGAAGCGCGTCGCGGCGGCTTCGCCGGTCAAGGCCCGCGCCAGGGCCCACTCCGCGGGAGCGCTCCGGTGTCGGATCCCGAAATGGAAGGAGGCGCGCGGGCCCCCGAAGTCCGAGGCTGGGACCGGCACCTGAGCCCCGAACCGCTTGTTGTCACGGTCGAACGCCAGGCCCGCTTCGGCAACCGTCCCGGCGACCTGGACGAATGCGACGAACTCGGTGGGGTCCGCCCCGTCGGGCGCTGGTGCCAGGAGACGAACGGAATCTGCGCCGACCGTGCTCACCAGGCGCAACTCGTGGCTCTCCGGCCCGTCCCAGGCGAATACTCGCGGTGGCACCACGGCGAGGTCGATTGGCGCGGCATCGATCCGGGTGGGTGGGAGTTCGCCGCCCATCAGGCTCCCGGTGCCATTCCGCGCGACCTCGTCGCTCAGGAGTGTCTGTACTCCTGAGTTGGCGCCGCGTTGCAGGAGGCGCTGATCGAGGTCGAGGTCGGCGAACAGGCGTTCCAGTTCCGGATCGCCGGCCCCGTGAGCCAACGGCGCCAGCCGCGCGAGGTCGGATCCCAACAAGCGTGTGATGGTGAGCGAACGCAGGTACTCGGGCTGGTCGGTCAGGTCCCCTGATCCGAGGGCATCTCGGATCAGGCCCTTGAGTGCGGCGCGGACCTGGGCATTGCGCAACTGGGCGGCTGCTGCCGCGTCGTCCCCTGTCTCCAGTTGCGCCACGACGAGATCGATGGCCAGCAGGCCGGGTGTCAACGGGTAGGGCATCCAGTTTCTGACGGCTGTGACCACCTCAAGTCGAGAGGCCGCCGTGGGTCGCGGCGCATGCCAGGCTCGGCGACCTAGCGTCGGCACGGGGGTTGGTTCCAGCGACGTCGGAATATGCTCTACGAAACCGACCATTGCCTCCCCCTCAAAGCCGTCACTTCACGATAGCGGAGGTTCGTGCCGCGCTTGTCGACGGGCCCGCGATTCTGACGACCGACTCGGTCCGAACGGTGCGTTCGTACTGCACCTCGACCAGGTCGAGGTAGTGCGCTAGGGCCTCGGTGCCAGATGGAGCCTGGATGCGGGGACCGTGCGCGAGCTTGAGGGTTGGTTCCGGTTCGAACGCCGCTGCCTCTTTCGGCAGCGACGTGAACCAGTGAGTGGGATGTTCGTTGCCGATCGCGGCTAACCTCGCCTCGGGCGGAGGAGCGTTGCCCACTTCGACCTGAAGCGAGCCCGGCAAGCGGAACATCAGAATCAGCTCTACGATCAGCTGGGCGTCAGGGATCATGGCCGCGACCCGCAGGGACTCCGCGAGCGAAGCAGTGGCCTGACGTTCCCACCACCGCTTGCGAAGATCGGAAGAATCCAGCGTGTACCGCACCGAGTCACGGACCAGCGCCGCCGGGATCAGCAGTTCGAGCGCCTTCCGCAGCCCCACCGCGTCCTGTCCCGACGTCAAGGCAAGCAAACAGCCGCGATTGTGATTGGCGGTGACGCGCTCGAGGACTCCACCCCCCGTGAAGCAGGTCGCTGCTGCCTCGAAGTTGGCCTGGGCGGCGCCGAGATCGCCTAGCAGTGCGCAGGCGACGCCCAAGTTGGTCAGCCGCCGTCCTGTGTCGATAGGGCTGCCCGTCTCGCCGTCGAATAGCTGTGCGGCCTCGTCGAGCAGTTGCCTGGCTCGCTTCACATAGCGCAGCCGATATGTCAGCAGGTGATCGGTGGCAAGGTTCATCAGCACCTGGGCTCGATCGACACCGGCTTGGCGACTGGCCCCCGGTGTGCTACCACCCATGTCGAGGGTTTCGGCCTCCGACAGCCAGCGCAGCGCTCGGGTGTGGCATTCTGCAGCCCGGTGCAACTCCTCGCGGGCCTGGTAGGCATTGCCCCAGCCATTCATGTTGTAGGCCCGGGCGCGAAGGTCGTGGCCGGGCGTCCCCGCGTACTCCACCTCGACCTCCCTGAAGATCTTGTCGGCGGCGAGCGGGTTCCCCAGCGCCAGTTGAACTGCTGCCTGGTCGGTTCGAACCGCGCGACGCAGGATCGCAAAGCCTCGTTCCTGGTAAAACAGCAACACCTCAGCGAGGAGTCGATCGGCTCCGCCCACATCACCCCTGGTGAGCAGCACAGCCGCCCGGTTGTGACGATTCCCGGCCCGCAGCAATGCGTCCCCGTTCGGCCCCAGTTCCTGATCGACCGCGTCGAACTCGTCGAGCGCCGGGCCCGGCTTGCCCTGGGCTGCGTACAACAAACCGCGGACCTGGTGCAGCCGCGCGACCAGGTCGTTGGGACGGAGCAGGCCAGTCGGGTTGTCCTCGACCTGGGCGATGAGTCTCTGAGGCGTGACGAGATCGACTTTCCGGCGAAGCTGAAACTCGGCCAACTGCAGCCGCACTCGATCGGCGTCTTCGTGCTGCAGATCCAGTTCAAGCGCGGCCACAAGGTACTGTCGGGCTGAGCCGAGCCTGCCGCGCAGGTCTTCGACTTGGGCGATGTTCGCCCTGCATCGCAGCAGTTCCAGGCGTACCGCGGTATCCGATGAGCCCATGCCTTCGAGCATTTCGACCGCGGCGGCGTAGCGGAGATCGGCTACCACTAGGGCGCCTTGCCACAGCGCAATATTCCCGAGCCACTTGGTGATCCGAGCGGCCTCCAGACCTGACGAGTCCACGTCCGGGACCAGGTCAAGCGCCTCCTGGTACAGCTTCACGGCTTGGGAAAGGTCGTACGAGCGGCGGTGACGCGTGGCCCGCGCCAGTGCTGCCTCAAGCTCGTTCACGATCCGCCTGCCTTCCCCACGCGAGGATAGCTGGCCGGACGGTACACTCACCCGCGATGCTCGAACCCGACGGAGGACGCTGTGGAGGACCGCCCGCGGCCCGGCGGCCGAATGGTGACCCTGCAGGGGATAGAGGTCGCAGGGCAGCCGTATTGGGCCTGGACTTGGGATGACGGCGAGGCTGGCTTCTCGAAGCCAGAGGCGGACGAGATAAGAGAACTCCGAGTCGCGTTGGCCGAACTGGCGGCAGCGGTGCCGCGTCCGCCCGAAGGCCGTGGGCCATCGCTTGTCAGGAGGATCGAGCGATCCTCCCTCTATCGGGAGGGCAGCGCGTTCTACAGCAGGGTTGAAGCTGCGCGGAACTCGCCCGACGGCGGTGCGACGCTCGCCGAGCTAGCGCTGGTGGCAGCCTGCGCGGACGGTTCTCTTGGGTCGCTCGACCGGGAGCGCCACCTTGCCGCAGAGCTGGGAAGGTTGCTGCTGCCCGACGCCTTCATCGCCCGGCTGCGTGGGGAGGCTGCGATCAGTCGCCCGACGGTGCAGGTACTGCCGACGCCGGAGACTGCGACGGTGCCCTGGGAGATCCTCCGGACTCAATCCGGCGACGTCGGCGACGAACGACTGGCCGACCTGGCAGATGTCGTCACAATGGCGACGCTCCTCCCGCGGGACGGCGAGCCGTCCTTGCCGCATCCAGCGCGCGACGGGGGCCCCGCCCTGAGAGTGATCGATCCGGCTCCCCGGTCTCAGGTGTCACGGGTGCTCATGTCGGACCAAGTGATCCAATGGCGCAGGCGCGCCCAATCCGAACCGTCGAGCATCGCGGACGGGCTCACTGCGGACGAACTCTCCGAACTGTTGAGGGGATCGGACATCCGTCCAGCCAGGCTGTTCTATCTGGGGCATGTGGTGGCCAGCAGCGACGCGCCGGGACGCTCGTCGCTGGTGCTCTCCAGCGGTGTCGGCGGAGTCCACCACTACAGCGCCTTCCAACTCGCGCTCGCCTTCCCGGGTCACGTCCCGGCGACCGCCGCGGACTGGCCGGTGCCACCGCGGGTGGCTCTTATTGCCTGCGCCAGTGGGACTGACTTCAGCCAGTTCGAGCCCTACGGGCTGGTGACGGTCTACCTGGAGTACGGCGCCGAGCTGGTAACTGCGACCCGATGGACGATGCTCACCGATCAGGCCCTTGAGCTCATGGGAGCTGATGCCGCGCCCTTCAACGAACTTGCCATCGCAGTGGATGACGCGCACGAGGCGGCGGATCCAGTTCGCCAGCTCTGCGAATGGCAGCGCGGAAAGCTGGCGGCATGGCGGAGTGGCGGCGCCATAGCGGACTCTCCGCTGACCTGGGCGGCGGTGACCACCTGGGTGGCGCCGGACCGAACCGAGCGCGGGGTGGTCCCGTCCGTCCTGTCATAGTTCGACGACGCGGGGCAAGGCGAGTAGCCAGCAGTTGGGCCAAGCGGCTCTCGACCTGCTCGGTCAGCGCTCGCGACCAGGTACTCCTCCGCCAGAACGCGGTGGCGACCGGCAGACTCCGCATGCTGCTGCCTTCGTGGCTTGCGGCTCGGCTCGCAGCCAGTTGGACAGAGCTCGCCTTCTTCGCCCACGCCGGGATCGGTTCATGGTGTGACGCAAAGACAGCGGACGCCCACATTCGGTGACCCGGCCAGCGTGGAGCGAGAGGAATCAGCATGACCACCACATCCACTGGAACCAGGCCGCGTGTCGATCTGGCCGAAGCCATCGATGAGGCCCTGAAAGACTGGCCGGCCACCGATCGCGCCGGGCTCGCCCAGGCAATCCGCGAGGACGCTCGTGCGTCGGTGCTTGCCGAGCAGGGTGCGGAGTCGACGGACATCCGCCGCTTCGTCGAAGCAACTGAACTGCGCATGCTGAATGACTTCCTGGCCGAGTTGCGGCCAGCGCCTGTGACCCCGCCAGCAGGCCCGGGGCCGATCGATATGGTTGGGGAGATCCGCAAGGTCGTCCCGTTCCTGACGCCCGATCAGTGCCACTTGCTCGGTGGAGAGGTCTACTCCCATCTCGAGCAGCTGGTAGGCCGCGAGTTGACCAAGGACATGTCGGAGGACGAGTTCGACGAGTTCGGCTACTTCGTGGATGGAGACACGGAACGGGTGCGCGACTGGTTCGCGGCGAACCTGCCCGAGTTCGAGTCGCTCGACGGGTTCGCGAAGTTGACCGCCGCCAATCCCGGCGCCGACCGGGATGAACTCATCGCCGAGTTCGGCGCCAACCAGTGGCTGGCCCTGTACCGTCCCGAATACCCGCAGGTCGCCCGAACGCAGTTCGGGCTCCTGCTCCGGGCACTGCGGCAGTTGGCGGATGAGGTAGGCGAGTACGGCATGACGGACTGGGCGATGATCCAGGCCTGGATTGTTGGCGCGTTCACTCGGCGGGAGGACCCGCGGGTGGCGACGGACTGGCTGGCCCGCCGCGTGGCCCGGGACGGCGGTGCGGCGATGCTGCGGTGGGCCCAGGTGCAGCAGGTGCTGGGCGCGATGGACGAGCGCGTTGCCGTGCTGGAGGAGGTGCCCGATGCGCGATAGCACGAAGCGCGGCGCGGAGCCGCAGACCAGCGAACCGATGCCGCTCGAAAGCCGATCACTGCAGTCCACGGAAGCCAGAACCTGTTTCGTGGTGACCGGGCTGGTGGCGTCCGTCGATCCGTTCTGTGCCTCCGCGCTGGCTCGCAACAACCTCTATCACCTGGTCAGCCAGGAGACGGAAGGCTTCGTCCTCGGTCTGGTGGAGGGGTCCAACGGAGTCTGGGGCTGGGTGGACGGGTCGGCAGGGGAGGACGCGATCCTCGACCTGCAGTATGTGTTCGACCCGATCGGTGCGGTCGAGAAGGTCGACTCCGTCCCGGGTCTGCCGAACCCGGTCCTGGAGATAGCGCCGATCCGCGCTGCTAAGGCGGCGTGGGCGCAGGACTTCGACACCCAGTCATCGTTCCGTTCCCAGGTGAGTGGCAGGGACGCCGTCCCGCAACCTCTGCCGGATCCGATGTGGGACTTCCTGCGATGCGCGCGCACTGTGCCGGGCGGCGCCATCCTCACCCTGCTTGCCCCGGCGTCGGAACTGGAGGATTCGATGACGGACTCCTCCTGGTCGCAGGCGTTTCATGGCGGTTCCAACACCGAATGGCAGATGTGGCGTGGTGTCCGGATGGTTAGGGCCCGCTCCTTCCTGTGCTCGGACACCGGGCGGATCCCGGCCCGTATGCGGGCGGCGCGGGCCCAGATGTCTCAGCGGATCGGGTTCGACGTCGTCCGGGCGTCGGACCAACGGGAGTTGTGCGTCCCCAACCCGGACGTTCTCAAGGGTTTCGCAGTGCCGTTCGGGGTGTACGGCTCCCTGGTGACGCTTCCCGCGGCGGGCATCGGTGAACGTGTTCCCGGCCTGCCCACCGTCAAGCCGCCGGTCCCGGTCGTTCCGCTGGACGTGACGGACGCCCCGCGGGGGACGCTTCGCCTCGGAGAGGCGTCGACACCTGACGGTCAGCTGGTGCCGGTCCACCAGAGCCCGTTCGACAAGCTGCGGCACACCCAGATTATTGGCAAGCCCGGCGGTGGGAAGACCACCATGCTGGTCAACGACTGCGTGCAGTACCACACCCACGGCGTCGGATTCCTCTACCTGGATCCCCACGGTGAAGGAGGGCCAAGAGTGCTGCGCGATGTGCCCCCTGGCAGCCGTTCCCGGCTGTGGTTCGTCAACCATGGTGATCCCGACCACATCGTGCCGGTCAACCCCCTGGCCGCCGCGGACGAGCAGTCCTTCGCCCGAGCCATCGCTCTGGTCTGCGACATGCTTCGGCGCTACATCGACATCCGGAACATCGGCATGTGGGGGGAGCGAGCAAGCCGCATCTTCACGCTGATCGGCACTGCCTGCTGGCACACCGGCAACGTGTCGCTGCCGAAGATCGCCGCGATCGTCGCCGACCAGGGAATGGTGCGCCAGCTCGCCAAGCAGGTGGCTCCAGTCAAGCCTGCGCTCGCCCGCCAGATCACGTCCGAACTGGGCGACCTGTCCAGTTCGGATTCCCGCGAGCTGTTCTCGTGGATGGGCTCCCGGCTCGGACAGCTGATGAACTCACCCCTGCTGATGCGGATCCTAGGATCGGGTGCGAACGCGATCGACCTGGTCGGGATCATGGATCGTGGCGAGGGATTGGTGGTCGATCTCGGCCTGGGCGGTGGTGCCCTGGGGCCGGACGCGGTGCGGATCCTGGAGGGCTGCTACCTCATCATGCTCGACTTGGCCAAGGGCGTCCGGCAGCACCGGGACAAGCCGTTCGGCTGCGTCGTCGATGAGGCGCACACCGTCCAGATCGGGCCGCTGGCGTCGCTGCTGGACGAAGGACGCAAGTTCGGCATCTTCGTGGAGGCTGCCCACCAGCGCCACGACCAGCTCGAACCCGACTTCGCTGACGCGCTCGCCGCCGACACGAGCACCTTCCTGTGTCTGGGCGCCGGCCCGGATGACGCCAGGACCGCGTCCCTGCGGCTAGCCGGCTGGCCGATGACCGAGCTGACTCGGTTGCCCGCGTTCCAGGCAGCTGCCGTGATCTGCCGCGACGGCGTCCCCAGCGAACCGTTCACATTGTTCGTCGACCGGCCGCGGAGCTACCGGGATGCCGACGCGGCCAGCCGCGACGACAACGCCCTGCGGATCACCGAGGAGTCGATCCTGGCGCTGAGCGCGCCCTACACCACTCTGGTGCCGACCACACCCGACAACATCGCCGACGTGCTTCGACGACCACCGGATCCGGCGCGGCACGCCGGTCTCTCGGCCCTGCAGGCTCAGTCGCTCACCCGGGAAGACCAGCTGTCCCGCCTCGCGGCCGACTTGCACCGGCTCAACGAAGCCAAGCGGGATGACGAGGCGCGCGAGGAGTTGCTTCAGGGAGAACTGGGCGCGCGGCGAGTCGATCCGCCGTCGGAACAGCGACGGCAGTGGGACGACGTGGGTCCGGCTCACCCTCCCTCCGGTTCCGCGCTCGCGCGCTTCCTGGAGAGTCGCGGTGGGCAAAAGCCCAGCAGGCGCATGACCACGAGTTGAGGACGCAGTCGAGCGACGCAGGGCTCCGCGCTCGAAGGGAGTCCGACGGGCAACTGACCGACAGGAAGCCGATGCGGTGAATGTATGGCGCTGGTCCTTCCTTATCCCAACCTGGAGGTGCTCCGGCGTGTCGCTACCGCGGCGCTGAACTGCTCGACTGTCCGCAATGCGACGGTACCTGGCGCACCTCCGGGGGATGCGCTTACGGCGTCGGCCAGCTATGCCCTGGGAGTTGTAGGCGGCCCTGGCGCTAGAGGTGCGGGATCGGTTGATAGGGCAGATGGCCAGCGAGAAGGGAGTTGTGATTTACGGACTCGGACGTCAGACCAGTCGTTCTCCAGCATCGGAGCGCACGGCGCGCAGTGTGAACCTCCCCCAGCCCCCACTTGCGGATCCGCGTCAGGCGAATGGTCGGGCGCAGGAGGACGCCCGGCGGTCCGCCCAACGCCGCTTCACCCCCGGGGCCGTCGACGCTGTCAGCATTGAGGCCTGGGAAAGGCCCCTGCTCCACGACCAGGAGCGCGACATCGAACTCAAGGGGCGCTGAAGTGCCGCCGCGAAGCCGAGACCATCGGTCGGCGCTTCATCGATGACGCCCGACAGGGCCGCGTCACCATTTGAGCCAGGAAACACCGCCAAGACATGAGAAACCGACGACAACCGAGAGGAACGACCATGTTCGAGATGTCCCGCCGCTTCAGCCTCCGGCCAGGCTACGTCTGCCGCAGTTGCGGCCACGAGTGCTTCAACAAGGGCGCCTATATCCGCTGCCCCGTGTGCGGCATCAAGTGGGACTGACGTCGGCAACGCAACTCCCGTCGTCCCGGCGTCGCGTGGTGGGCGCAATGCCACGAGGCGGGCATGGCTGGAGTCCGTGAGGCCTGCTGCCTGTGCTCCGTGCCCTGAGCCCGTGGCCCGAGTTGGGTGAGTTGAACAGCGCAGGCCGGAATGCCACGCAGCAACCTCCTCGTCCGAGGTCCACCGACTGGCCGGCTGGACGGCCGATCCGGGGTGTGCTCATCGGTCAAGCCGAGGTTTGGGCCTAGTACGGAAGAGCCAGCTCGCCGAGTTCACGACCCATGTGGTCGAGCGGATCGGTCACCGCCGGTCGCTTCCGGTCGGTCGCTCAGCTGACGGCGTTGCCTTCCGTGGCCAGCGGCGAGTATGTGTCGACTGTTGTGGTCTGGAGGGCTTCCGTGGCCTGAAGCTCGAGCAGTTCGGCGAGGAAGTCCTCACCCTGTCGTCGGCTGAGTGGAGCCTGCGGGTCGTCTCCGCATATTGGGCATTGGGGATGTGGCTGGACGGCCAGCCAGACGCTCTGCGGCTGGTATTGGTGGGCCATGCCGTCGAATACTTGGGGGAAGAAGTCCCACCCGGGTGTGGTGCTGATTAGGCCGAGGGTGCGGTTGGCGGCCAGCAGATTGCCCAGGGGTGCGCCAGCGGGGGATTCTGGTCCGGCGAGTGTCCCGATCGCGATCTGGCTGGCCACGGAGGTGACGATGTTGATGGACGGTCCGAGTGCTGATTCGCCGACCAGGCGGCCCTGCAGACCGTAGTTCGCGTCGGGGCGCTGGCCAGCGCTTCGGGTTCCGGCACCGACGCAGCAGTTCCAGCAGGGTGTGCCGGCGGCGGGGACGACGAGGATGACTTCGCCGGCGGCGCCCTTGCGGTACATGGCGGCGGCGATGTGGGGAGTGCCGAGACTGTATGTCCAGTGGGCTAGGTATGCCTGTTCGTTCATGTCGTCGGTCGCGAGCATCGCCAGATCGGCACCCGCGAGTAGTTCAGCCGGATCGAGTCCGCTGATTGGTGTCTGCTGGACGCTCACCGCTAGGGCGGGGTTTATCTCAAGCAGGCGTCGGCGCAGCGCCTCGACCTTGGGGATGCCGAGATCGGCCTGCGTGTAGACGCTGCGCGCCAGGTTGGGGGCGGTCACTACATCTGGATCGACCAGCGTCAGTGCACCGACACCGGAGCGGGTGAGGTCCTCGGCAAGCCGTGAGCCAACCGACCCCGCTCCGATGACGACTGCCCGCTTCGAGGCGAGACTGCCGGTCAGTTCGACGATCCGTGCCCACCGCTGGTCGTCCTGGTTGTCTCCGAGGGAACGAACGAGTGACGCCAACTGTTGGGCGGGGGCCTTCGTCGGATCCCACGGCGACGGTAACGTGATCAGCGCTGGACCGGTGCCATCGCCTTCCCGGCGCACCGCGATCGGAGAGACGACGGGGAAGAGCGGATCGATCAGGACGGCTGCTCCCGCTGCATCCTCGATGGGCACGAGCAGCGCTTGGCGCCCGTCCACAGGGAGCACAATCGAGGGCGTTGCTCCACCCAAGTCGTGGGTGAGGGCATCGTCGACGGAGATGAGGCTGGTCGATGCCAGGCCTGCTTCGGCCAGGCACCGGGTGATCGGGTGGATCGACAGCCTCGCGCGTTGCAGGCTGGGCCGGCCACCGTCCTGGCGGCGCAGTACGTGGACCGACATGCGATGTCCCGGGCCAACCGGCACGTCCAGCTCGCGCGGCGCTCCTGCGGTGACAACCGCGATGATCAGCTGGTCAAGGTGGGGGTTCATCGCCAGGGCGTGGGTTGTCGTGGAGACATCCGGGCCCGATGGATCCGCAACGCCGGCGGGATGAGAGTGAACGGTACCAAGGAGCGTGCCGTGCCCGCGCGTCTCCAAACGACCGACGGCGGTGGACAGTTGGGGGGAGATCAGCCAACTTGCGGGGCTGTAGGTGCCGAACGTGTCGGTCACCAGCAGGTGACCGGTGTCGCCGAAGCCGAGGATCGCCCCTCCCCGCTCGGGCGGGGTGCCAGCAAGGTCGGCTTCGATTGCGCTGATCAGCCCGTCGGTGAGCCGCACAAGCGGCGGGCGTCGGATCTGGTTGTTCACTCGCTGAACCATGTCTTCTCTCCTCGCATCATCCTGACTGTGTAGAGCGCCCACTTCGCCGCGTCGAGGCGTGCCGTAGCGAGGTCCTGTGTGGCCCTCCCTCCCGGGCCACACAGGACCGGGATCCGCTGCCCCCCGACCGTGACGCTGATCATGTGGTTGCGGTGGCCATGCCACTTCGGGTCGTCCATGTTCGGGTTCATCGGCCAGATCCGGAATCGGTTCCCGTCCGACGGGTTGCGGAACGCGAGGAACGTGAACACCTGATCGCCCGGGATTGGCTGGAGTCGGAACTTCCACCCGTTGAGCACCGAGGTGGTCACCGGCTCCCAGCCTTCCACCCGTCTCGGATCCGCCTGCATGACCGCGTACGCCTCGTCCAAGTTCGGCAGTGGAACGGTCGCAGCCATGACTTCTTGTGGAAGCCGGCTGGCCTGTGTCGGCTCCTCACCCGGACGGCTCAGTTCGACTGCGCCACCTAGTCGCAACACCACATCCTGTGCAGGCATGCCCTGTTCTTTGCGACGCAACTGTTCGGCGACGGCGGCCCAGTCGCCGGGCACATCAGCGGCCATCCGTTCGGTGGGGATCGTGCTGAGGGGAGCCTCTGCCGCATCCTTCGAGCCGAACGTGATTACGCCACCGGGCCGCAGCTCTACGTCCGTGGGCGGGGTGGTGCCCGCATCATCTCGGGGCACGAAGATCTCCGTGCCGTCGGGCAGTAGCTCAAGCTGTAGCTCGATGACCTCGTCAGCGTGCATGTTCTTCACCTTTCTTGCGGACGTACCTGCACGGCAAACCGATCCCGCACGGATCAGCGGTGTGAATGTGGGCCAGCGCCAGGCCTGCCGCCGACGCCTCGGCAGGTGGGGCAGGTAACTCGTTCGCGGTAGACGATTCCGCGGTCGGACTTGGTGGTGTAAATCGTGCCGTCACCGCGACAGGTCAGGCAGCGAAAGCAGTTGGAGCAAGTGGGGTTGTAGCCGGGCATTGGTTCCTCCGAGATCGAAAGTGGTTGGGTCGGTCGAGTTAACAACCGATCCCGCAAGCTGGTCCGGCTTGGGCGAATCCCGGGTGTGGTCATCGGTGACGTCGCGGCATGGGGTGGGTGTGGACGATGTCATGGAGTGCGGGATCGGTTGTTCAAGCAAGCAGGCAGCGAGAGTGCGCCAAGGCTGATTCTCGGTAGCGAGTCGAATAGGACGGCGAGATGAGTGAGAACCTCTCAGATCTGGAGCGGCTACGCCGCGAGTTGGGCGAACGGCACCCAGCCAGAGACAGCCATACCCCTGTGGTCTCGCTGGCAACAGTCTCTGACCGTGGGGCTGCGGCATCGGCTGCCCTTGAAGCGAACGCACGGAGGAACCTGTACCTGCTCGGCGGTGTTGGCACCGTGACTGCGGTCACCAACCCGGTGCTGACTGGCCTCTTCGCCCAGTCGGGTGACCACTGGTCGCAACTGGCGGTCGTCGTGCTGGCGTGGCCAGCGGCGTGGCTACAGCCGGCACTGGCCGCGATGGGAGCAGTCGCGATCTGGCTCGCGGCCATCTCGACGAGTGGGTTTCGTCAGGTGACCCGGGTATGGGCCCGAACTGCGCAGGCAGCGGCGATCGGGATTTCGGTCTCCGCAGTTGGTTTGGCGCTGGTGCTGTTGGGACTGCT
Source organism: uncultured Frigidibacter sp. (assembly GCA_964582215.1). GTDB lineage: Bacteria > Pseudomonadota > Alphaproteobacteria > Rhodobacterales > Rhodobacteraceae > TMP-24. The sequence goes on along the minus strand of CAZORV010000004.1, from coordinate 16,422 downwards.
TGTGCTGCTGGCAGTGGGCGTCGCGCTGATGGCGCTGTTGGTGGCTGGCCTCTTCACCCTGCTCCTCGGCAGTTGACATACACCGTAAGTCGGGAGGAAGCCAGATGGGATCGAGTACAAAAGCGCCGTTGTCGGAACGGGTGGTCACCCTTGGCCAGCTCGCGGGCGAGGATCTGCGACTGCTCGGAATGGCTCCGCTCCCGGATGAGCCAGTTCTGCTGGAGGCCCCAGCCGGGAGGTGGGATCTGGTGTTGATGCGACTGGCCGATGATCCTCAGTATGTCGCTGGTCAGCTTGGTATCCCCGCCCGGCAGCAGGCGTTCCTGCGTTCCCTTGACAAGCGGGGTGTTGTGTTTGATGAACTCCTCATCGCACATGAAGTGCCTCGTGGGGCGGTTAAGGCTCCGCTCACCAAGTCGTCGGGTCGAGATGTTGTAGCTCGGCAAAGCACTCGGCACGTGGTCGACCTTCAGGCCACCGTCGGACGGATCTTGACCGTTGGCAAACTTGCCGCCATCGGAACACTCGCTCTCGCCGCCGTACCCCTCGCGGTACTGTCTTTGGACTCAGACCCGATCCTGATCGGCGCTCTGACGCAGGGTGGCTCCCTCCAGCCGGGGACGCCAGCCGTGTACTTCGAGGTCATCCGCTGGAAGTAGCGAACTCCGCCAGCCATCGTCCTGCGGTGCAGTTGCCTGATGCCGGTGGTGGCTGCGACCAGAGTGCCGACTCACAGGTTCACCGCTGCCCGTCTCCTCACAGGACGCAGTCGATCCGGGTGACCCAGGACGGTGTGGCCGGCAGGGTTTCCTGAGGACGTCGCAGCATCGCTGCGATCACGGCCGAGCCGGGAGGTGGGGTGCTGGGCCAGGGGGTGTAGCCGTCGGTCAGTACCACGATCAGATCGGGACGGGGGCGCTGGGCGGACGCCGCGGCCATCCCCACCCGCATGTCGGTGCCACCGCCTCCGATCAGGACCGCGTCGCTGGCTCGGCGGACGCGGGTGACGGCGCCGACCGCGGCGTCACAGGCCAGGACGGTGACTGCTCCGCCTGGGATGCCGAGCGCTGTGATCGCGCTTTCCACTTCAGCCATGGCTCGGCCGAGCAGTTGGTCGTCCACGGTTCCGGAGGTGTCGACCACCATCGCGACGTGGGGGACGGGACGCCGCCAGCCGGGTTGCAGGATGCCGGGGGTGACCGACTGCCGCCGGGAGGGACGGGTCCAGGTCGGCTCGGCGCGTCCGGTGGTCCAGCCGATGCCGCGGCGCACCGCGCGGGCGAGCAGGGGTTCCCAGGGGATCGTGGGGTGGGTGATCTCGCGGGCCCAGCGCAGCGCCTCGCCGGGGGTGTCACCGCGTCCTTTGGCGTGTTCGGTGTAGTCGATGGCGACCTGTGTGCGGATCATGTCAGCTTCGACCTGGCTGATTGTGGCGATGTCGGCGTCAGCGGGCAGGTCGGTGGTCCGGGTGAGCCCGTCGCAGCAGGAGCCGCAGCGGCAGCCGTCCTCGGTCGGCGGCTGGGCCCGGGCATCGGGTGGGGTGACCGGCAGCCCGGAAAGCACCGCGTAGTACTGCTCGGCGGAACGGTTGCTTCCCAGCCTTGGCCCGGCTACGGCGGAGGTCCGCGCTGCCTCCGCTGCGGTCGGTGCTGGGGTGGCGCCGACCGGTTGCAGGGTCTCGGCGATGGTGAGGTCGGCCGCCTGGTGCCAGTGTTCGGCGGTGGTGAGGTCGACCCGCATGCCGCGGGCGCGTCCGGCATGGTCCATCAGCAGGTGCCAGGTCAGGTGCGTCAGTTCGCGTCCGAGCTCGGGGACCTCCAGCCGGGCGACCACCGCGGGGTTCACATAGAGCCGCCAGTGCTGGTCGGCGCTGATCCCAGCGGCCGTGGCCGTCTCCACCACGGACAGCGCATAGAGCGCGTGCGCCAAGTACGGCAGGTCGCGCGGCGCTTCCGCGTCTGACCCGGTGGACTGGCTGATCAGCCACAGTTTGGCGGCGGCGAGCAGGTCGGCGGTGCTGGTCATGATCAGGCCTTGGGCAGCAAGCCGGCCAACGCCAGCACGGGAGCGAACACCTTGATGTCGGCCGGCAGCGCGGCTCCCGGGGGACGGGCGCCCGGACGCAGCAATGCCCGGACCGCCGGTACCGCCGGGTCAATCCCCACTTCGAGCGCCGCCCGGGAGCAGGCCTCCACCGCTGCCGTCCACCGGCTCGGATCACGCTGCACCGCCGCCAGCACCGACTGCAGAATCACATAGGTTCGGTCGGGCTTGGTGCCGGCGAAGATGTAGTAGCCGTTGAGCACGTCCTCGGGGTCGGGTAGGTCGTTCATCGCCGCATACGCGAGGAACTCGTGGGCGACCAAGTCACCAACGCAGCCCGCGACAAGCAGCCGCACCACGGCCGGGTTCGCCCCGGCGGCGAGAGCGTAGGCCGAGAGTCGTCCGGCGTAGTCCCAGGTACGCGGGGTCGGGTAGGCACGTCCCCGGTCGGTCGCGTTCTCCGGGATCTTCGACAGCTGCGAACTGCGGGCCCGCAGGAAACCGGCGATCTTGGCTCGCTGCTGGTCGAGCGCGCGCTCGTACCCCTCGGGGAGCGGGCCGACGGGGATCGCCGGCCACACCCCGCTGACCAGGCATTCGGCGTACACCTCCAGCGGCAGATCCCAATCCAGGTGGCAGAACCGGTTCGCGGTCGGCGCGGCCAGCTCCCAGCCCGCGGCAGCCACGTCGGCCGGGTTCGCCGCGGCGACGAAGGACACCGTCTCGGGCAGCTGCAGGTCACCCACCTTGTAGTGGGTCAGTGGACGCAGCGCTGCCGCCTGTAGCGCCGGGGACGCCGTCGAGAACTCGTCGAAGAAGGCGATCGCCGGGCCGTCGGTCTCGGCCAGCCGTTTCGCCCAGCCGGGCGGGGCCAGCACCACCTGGCCGTCCTGCAAGAGTGGCAAGCCGGCAAGGTCGGACGGTTCGTAGTGGCTGATCACCAGGGTCTCGACAGTCCAGCCCCGCTCGGCGGCTGACTCGATCACCGATGTCTTCCCGGCTCCCGGCGGTCCCCACAGCAGCACCGGTATCCGCACGCTCAGGCACGCGCCCACCGCTGCCAGCACGTTCTCGTAGTCGTCCCTGGTACGGACCGCCATCATCGTCTCCCCTCACTCAACTGCCGAACCTCGAAGTCGTCCAGGCTCCGGACGCCCCGGTTGATCAACGCCACCGCGCCCGGTGTGGTCCCGGCCGCCACCAGCACCAGACCGACGTCGGTCACGTTCATGTCGTCGCGGTGCGGTTTCGTCCGCTCCAGCACCGCCTTGAGCGCCGCCGGGGTCGGCGCCTGGCGTCCGTGCGGCACCAGTCGGCACACCCGAACCAAATCCGGCACTGACGGACGGCAGCGCGTCCCCAACCAGTCCGCCATCACGTGGCCGGCGGCGTTCAGGCTGACGTCCGTGGCGGACGCGAGTTCCCGCACGTCCGCCAGCGAGTACGGGGAGCCGAGCAGGGCGGCGATGACGTTGTAGTGGACGCCGGCCTCGAACCACTCCAGCCGGCCGTCCGGGTGCTTGGCGTCCCACGGGGAGTAGGTGGTCGCCGCCCACGTGACCGCCTGCGGCCCACCGGCAACGAACGGACGCAACCAGCCCAGATCGAGCCGCCGCGTGATGATGTGCAGGTAGGCCTGCGCGTTCAGCGGGTCCGCCAAGCCCAGACCGTCGTGCACCTGGGTCACCAGGGTCGGGTGGATCCCCGCCTCCCACAGCATGAACAGATCCGTTTCCCGCTCAACCTTGCGACTGAACCCGCCGAACGGCCACTGCGCAGCCCAGGCGGCGCTCCCCGTCTTCGCCTGAATCCGCTGCACCAGCAGGTTGGCCGACCGGAGCGAAGCACCGTGCGCCCGGCACCAGTGCGACAGTTCACGCAGGTGCGCGGCAGCCTGCTCAGGCTTCTCCCAACGGCGGGTCGCGCACTCGCACTGCGCCACCGGCTGGCTGACCAGCCACAACGTGCCCTGCCGGAACGGAGCTGAGTACGGCTCGATGGCCACCACATCCCGCTGCAGGCAGCTCCAGAACCCCTGAATCGCAGGCAGTTCAAGCTCGACGACATCAAGGCAGCGGAGCCGTCCGCCACCCAATGCCTGCGCAATCCGCTCCGACTCCAGGTCGTGGCCGGTCTCCACCACCCACGCACCACCCGGTTCGGCGGCGGGGCTGATCGTCAGCGGGTGTTCCCGCCCACGCTCGCCCTTCAGGCCGCATGACAGCGACACCGTGACCGGATGGCCACCAGGAAACCCGTTGTTCCGCATGATCCCCCAGCCATGCGCCGCTCGCCAGAAGCCGCCGTCGACAACCGTCCGGGACGAGGAACTCGCGCCGCGGACGGAGAATGGGGCCAAGGAGACGAGAGCATAGCCCCGCTGTGGCTCGCCCGGGGTCGGCGACAGGCGTGTCGTCCGACTGGAGGTGAGCCCGACCGATCGACAGCAGGGTAGGTGATCTCGCCGACCTGACCCTTGATGGTCTGTGGAGGGACAGGAGAGACGTGCCTCCGACTAGGCGTGTCATCCCGGCTATCCACAGGGCATCTCGTCATCCACAGCTGAGTGGCCACAGTGGCGGCCACGTCGGCTTGCTGGGCTTCCTGGTCTCGATAGACCGGGAAGGAGGCCAGCGATGGCCAGTGGAGTTGGACGGGCGCTCGGCGTCTGTGAGGAGGTCTGCGCGGGCCTGATCGTGGCGCATTGGGAGCAGTGGAAGACCATCGTTCCAGTGCTCGGCAGGGTTCCGGACCCGCAAGGGCTGGAGCTATGGCTGAAACATCAACCTCGGCCATCCGCAGATGCAGTCCTGCGCGGGTTGGCGGAACTGGCGGCGCAGGACGGTCGCGATGACCGGGACGCAGCCCTGGTGTTGGCGTGGATGCTGCACGCCGGCGCGGATGCGCTGGCGGTCCGGCTGTTCGATATGGGGAGCCAGACCTACCAGCATGTTGCGGCGTTCTTGTGGATCGAGATCCGCACCTTCGCGTGGCAGACCAAGGCGCGGGTCGCGGCGAACATCTTGCTGCGGGTCCGTCGGCAGGTGCTGTTGGAGTTCGACGAGCCGGGCCAGGTCGCCAACCACGACCGCGCTCTGGAACTGACCAGCCTGGTGTCGCCGCAGGTGCTGCAGCACCTCAGCCCTGCCCTGGCCGACATCGTCGACACCACTCCTCGGGACCGGCTGGACGACGTCCTTTCGTGGGGTTGTGAGCACCAGGTCATCTCGAACCGGGAACGCCGGCTGCTGCTCGCGTTGGTGGAGGCGGCCAGCGTCCATCCGGTTCAGCAGCGTGCGAACACCGCGTTGCTGAGCCGGTCGGGGACCGCGTTGGTCGGCCAGTCGTGGGGTGTGAGTGGTCGGACGGTGCGCCGGTCGGCTCGGGGTGCGATTGATGCGCTGGCTGCCGCGGTCGGTCAGGTTGCGTGAGCACCCGGTGGCCACCGAAGGCGTCGCTATCTGCCTGTTAGGGGTGAGAGGGAAGGCGACCAGAGCTATGACCGATGACCCGTTTGAGGTGGATCGACTGTTCGCGACGATGTCGGACGAAACGCACGCGATCGAGTCGCTGGGTGATGTGCTCGCCCGCCTGGAGGCGGTGCAGGAAGCCAAGCGCCGGCTGGCGCTGCTGGATCCCGAGACTCGGCGTACTGCGATCGCGGTGCGTCACTCCCGGCTGGAGCGGCTATGACCACAGTGGCGAGCTTCGACTCTCTTGACCAGTTGCGCAGAGCCTTCCGTGAACTGCGCACGGACGAACCGGTGCGGACCTGGACGGATCCAACTGCGTCGTCCTGGACGGCCCCGCGGGACGAACGGGTGGTGCTCGTGTGTGGGTGCGGTGGTTCGTCCGGTGCGACGACGGTCGCCTTGGCGTTGGGAACGGCGGCTGGCCATGCCCGGGTGCTGGAGACCTGTGGCGGGAACGTGTCGGGCCTGGGGTACGCCGCCGAGGCGGAACTCGGAATGGTCGAACGGCAGTGGCGGCGGGGGTCGCGTGGCGAGGTCGTCATCGACCGCCCGGCCGACCCGGTCGGCTCGCCACAGCAGGTGCCGGTCCCGACCAGCCTCAGTGTGCCTCTGACCGTCGTCGACTCGTCGTGGGATCCGGCGAGCTTGCTCGATTCGCCCGGCTGGTTGGGCGATCTGGCGCGCACCGGTACGGCCGTCGTGCTGGTGGCGCGAGCGACCGTCCCTGGGCTTCGCCGGCTGGAGGCCGCCCTCCAGGTGGTGGGCGAGTCGCGGGCTGTGGCGGTGACGGTCGGCGCGAAACGGTGGTCGCGTGTGGTCGAGCAGTCGGCCGGTGCCGCCGTCCGCCGCCTGCGGGACGAAGGCCGCATCGTCCACGTCCCCCACGAGCCCGCGCTCGCGATCGAGGGACTGACCCCTGATCCACTGCCGCCGTCGATCATCCGGTCGGCGCGTTCCGTGCTGACCCTGTTGGAAGGACCACTGTCGTGACGATCACCCCCATGCTGATTCCGCTCAAGGTGTGCCCGATCGCTCCGCCCGGCGCGCAGCAGTACGCCGACCAGATCACCGGCTACGTCTTGTGGGGGGTGGGGCTGTTGTTCGCCGTCGGTGTGATCGTCGCTATTGGGGCGATCGTCGCCGGGCGGATCTTCTCCATGCCTCATGCGTCGAAGGCCGGCATCGTGTCGATCTTCGTGGCCATGCTCGCCGGGATCGCCTACATGGTCGTCCCCAGCATCGTGGCAAGCATCCTCGGAACTGGGTGCATCTGATGCCCGCCCGTACACGGAACCCGGGGGTGTGGAGCCGGCAGCGGTTGGCCGTCGTGCTGTGCGTCGCTGCGGTCACGATGCTCACACTCCTGGCCGGGCTGGGCATTGCGGTCGTTCGGCTGCTCCTCGCGACGGACGCCGGACCGGCCGAGTCAGCGGACCTGGCTGGTCAGGCATCGTCTGATCGACGCGCTCAGATCGCCGCCGAGCCCATGGCCGAGGTTCCCCCGGAGGCCGGCTTCACTCCTGATCCGGCGCTCGAACCGGCACCGCCGATCCGGATTCCGATCGCCACGGACGGACGCGGACCAGCCGGTGTCGCGACCGGGTTCCCGCAGACGCCCGAGGGTGCGATCGGCCAGCTCGCGGCGATCGAGCAAGCGGTCCTGGAGACGATGAGCCTTCCGGTAGCACGCGAGGTCCACGACGCCTGGACGCTGCCCGGGGCACCGGCCTTCGAGGAGTGGGAGCTGACCGACAACGTCCAGTCGTTCCTGCGTTCCGGCAAGCAGGGCGGACAGGAAATGGACGCCACGACCGTTGTCGTCGCCACTCCTGCGATGGCGATGGTCAAGCGCATCGACGGCCCGGACTGGGTGGTGGCTTGTGTCCTGCTCGACATCGAGGTGTCGATCCGCACCGACGCCCGGATGGGCTACGGGCACTGCGCGCGGATGCAGTGGGCGGACGGTCGCTGGCAGATCGCTCCTGGTGTCGCTCCGGCGAGGGCGCCGTCGGCGTGGCCGGGTTCGGCTGCGGCGGTGGAGGCGGGCTGGTTGACCTGGAAGGAGTCCTGGTCGTGATCCCCAATCCGTTCGATGTGATCGCCTCGCAGGCCGGCCGGGTCGTCACCGATGCCTGGGTCGCGATGTGGCTGTCGGTCTGGAACGCCGGACAGTGGCTGCTGCGGCTGATCCTGGGCTGGATGGACGCCTGGCTCACCCCGGACCTGTCGGCGTCCGGCCCGGCCAGGACCATTTATCCGGTGACGTTCTGGATCGCCGGCGTTGTCCTGGTCGTGATGGCGATCGTCCAGATCGGGATCGCCGCCGGACGCCGCGATGGCCGTGGCCTGGCTCGCACGCTGATCGGTCTGGCGCAGTTCGCGATCGTGTGGGGCGCGTGGCTGGGTTACACCGTCGCCATTGTCGCCGCCGCGGGTGGGCTGACTCATTCGGTGATGGGGTCGCTGATGGGTGTCACCAGCTGGAAGGCGTGGGAACCCTGGAAACCGTTCGACGCCTCCGAGATCGCCGACGCCGGCGTCGCCACCGTGCTTGGGCTGATGGGGCTGCTGCTGTGGATCGCAGCGATCGGCCACCTGCTGGTCATCCTGACCCGGGACGCAGCGCTGATGGTGATCGTCGCAACAGCGCCGATCGCGGCCGCCGGGCTGGCCAACGAAACGACCCGCACCTGGTTCTGGAAGGCCTTCCGGTGGTTCCACGCTGCCGCGTTCACCCCACTCGTCGTCGTCCTTGTCACCGGGGTCGGGATGAAGATGGCCGAAGGAGTCGCCACCTCCGGCGCGACCACCGCCCAAGGCTCGATCGGCACCGCTGTCCCGGCCATCGTCCTGATCTGCATCGCCGTGGTGTGCCCGCTGGCGTTGTTCAAGTTGCTCGCGTTCGTTGACCCGGGGACGTCGTCGGGTGCGGCGATGCGTGCCGGGTTGGCAGCCAGCGGCGGCCTGCAGGGGCTGCTGCGTGGCGACCCGTCCGCGACGGCAGCTTCGTCGGCCTCGGAGGCCTCCAGCAGCGGACGTTCCGCCGGGGAGGACTCTGCCGAAGCTGCCACCACTACCCGGGCGTCGTCGGGGATCCAAGGTGCGATGGCAGCGCTCGGGCCGGTCGGACAAGCTGCCGCGGCTGGTCTCGGCGCGATCGTCACCGTCGGCACCTACGCCACCACCGTCATGTCGGACATGGCCAACCAGGAAGGGGTCGGCAACAACTCCTACTACCCCGACTACACCGACCGCTCCCGCCGCGACGCGTCTCGCGCCAACCGCGAGCAACAAGGCGGGACCAACAACGACGAACAGACCCCCGACGAACCCACCCCACCACCGACGCCGGCCGCACCGACCCCGGCCACCGCGTCGCCACTGTCATCCCCCGGGGCTTCGAGCGGCGCGGCAGCGGCCGGCTCGTCGGACGCCGCGGTGGCCGCGGCAGCGGTCTAGCAAGGAGGACACCACGATGGCGACCGTCTACAGCGACTTCAGCCGGGACCGGATCGGCTGGTTCTTCGGCCTGACCGGCCCGCAACTGGTCACACTGAGCGTCGGACTGTTCCCCGTCCTGTGGGCGTTCAACACCGAACAGTGGGGACTGCTCCTCGGCCTGGCCGCCGGGTGGGCGGTGCTCTTCGTCCTGGTGGTCGTGCCCATCCGGGGTCGTTCGGCGACCGGCTGGTTGACTGCGTCCGTCGCGCACGCGGTCGGGCTGGTGTTCCGGTGGACGCCCTGGCGCTCCCACGCCTCACGCGGGCAGGCCGACGACCTCAGCGTCCCCGACCTGCCGGGGGTGCTGCACGGCATCCGTGTCCATGATGGGCCACCGCAGGGACCGGCGATGTCGCGGGTCGCGATCGTCCAGGACAAGGCCAACCGGGTGTGGGCGGTCACTGCCGCTCTGACGCATCCGGGCCTCGCGCTGGCCGACGGTGAGGAACGCGCTCGTCAGGGCCGCGGTTTGACCGATCTGCTGAACGCTTGTGCTCGCACGGAGTTGATCAGCGAGGTGATCTTCGTGGTGCGCAGCGTCCCCGACGATGGCGCCGAGCGCGACCAATGGCTCACCCGCCACCTCCGCCCCGACGCTCCCGAGCTGGCCAGGACGGTCAACACCCAGCTCTCCCAGGTGCTGTCCCAAGCCGCGGTGCGGACCGAGACCTACGTCACGATCGTCGCGCCCGAGGCTCGGCTGGCCAGGGAAGCCAAGGAGTTCGGCCGCGGGATCGACGCCCGAGCCCGGGCGATGCTGATGCTAGCCGGCGAGGTCGAAGCGCACTTGCGCGCTGGGATGAGAGCGACCGGGGTCGAGTGGCTCACCTCGCCCCAACTCGCGGTCGCGGTCCGGACGGGATTTGCTCCCGGCGACCGCGCCGGGATCGTCGAAGCTCTCGCGGCCCGAGACAACGACCACGAAGTGAACGCGGACGTGCCGTGGGCCCAAGCGGGGCCGTCCGGAGCTGACACCGTGGTGCGGCACTACTCCCACGACGCGTGGAACTCGATCTCGGCGACCATCAAGCTGCCCGCCCGGGGTGCGGTGATCGGAGCTCTCGCCCCCGTGCTGGTGCCGACCGAGCCGGGCGAACGCCGGTCGCTGATGGTGGCCTGCCCGATCCTGGCCGCCTCGACGGCGGACCGCCAGACCGCGAATGCCGAATGGGCTGCTGACATGGGCGAGACGCTTCGCGCCAAGGCTGGGGTCAAGACCCGCGCCCGTGAGCAGCACGCCGCCGCACGCACCCGTGACCTGGATGCCAAGCTCGCCTCCGGTCACGCCCTCGTCCGGCCCTACGCGGTCGCGACCGTCACCGTGCCGAAGACCGCTCGGATCGCCGAGTGCGGCCGGCGTCTGGACGCAGCTGTCCGGCGCGCGGGGTTCGCACCCTTGCGCCTCGATCTTGCCCAGGACGCTGGGTTTGCTGCCTCCGCCATCCCGCTCGGACTGAGTCTGCTGCGGAAGACGAACGGATAACCATGCACCTGCCCAAGCTACTGGCCCTGGTCGGGCTGTCGCTGCGCGATGTAGGCGTCGGTGGCCTCCACAGCTACTGCGGCTATCGCCAGGACACCGGCGCCGATGGGGGACACGTCTGGCGTCACGATCGTCCGAGCGAGGGACAGTCCGATCGCGACCAGGCGCAGGCAGACCAGGGAGCGTGTGGTCGGTATGTGTGTACTCATACCGGGAGAGCGGGCAGGAGGGTGTCGCGGAGACTCCTGTCTTGCCACTCCCGGCGGGTGCGGTCCTCAAGTTCCCTTGTTGAAGCCGAATCGGAAGGTGAACGACGTCATGGCCGCACGTAAGCCCACGCGGCAGGGGCGCGATGTGGACCGGCTTCTCGTCGACTTCGGTCACAAGATCCCGGCCGCCCCCGAGTCGACCGTTCTGGAGCGCGAGCTCAGGCTGTTTCCGGCCGTCGACCGCCGCGGTGAACGACGACCGTTGAGGGGTTGGTCGCCCTCGTCGGCTCCGGTATCGGTGTGGAGGATGGCTGCCGACCAGGCACCCGTGCTGTGGCCGCTCGTCGCGGCTCCCGGGCTACCGCCGCGCGGAGCACAGATGGGGATCGACTTCTTCTCCGGTGCGTCGATGTACGCCGACCCGAACGGCTGGGTGCTCGACCCGTCCATCCCGGTCAGCAATCCGAACATCTTCATGTTCGGCAAGCCGGGTCAGGGTAAGTCCGCCACAGTGAAAGCGTTCTGCTTGCGGATGATGGGGTTCGGCTACCGCACCCTGATCGTCGGCGACCCCAAGGACGAGTACGAACCGCTCTGTCGGGCGCTGGGCGTCGCCCCGATCGCGATCGGCCAAGGCCTGAATGCCCGGATCAACCCACTCGCGTTCGGGCCACTTGACGTCGGGTGGGATCGGCTCGACAGGGACGAGGCCGGACGACGAGCCGCGATCGTGTTCTCACGCTGGCTGACCCTGCTGCGCGGGCTGGTCGGCTCCCAGAGGATCGGCGACCGGCCGGTGCCATTCGGGCCCAGCGAAGAGAAGGTCCTCGACACCGCCCTCAAAGCCCTCACCGGCTACACCGCCGGCAACACCGTCCTGACCGAGACCACCATCCCGCAACTGTGGCACGCCCTCGACGACCCGACCGCCGAGTTGATCGGGCACTGCCACTACGCCTCCCGGCAACACTTCCTCGACGAGACCCGGCTACTCCGCGATGCCCTCGGGATCCTCGTTCACGGCAACCTGCAGGGCCTGTTCGACGACCACACCTCCATCGCCCTGGACTGGACCGCACCGATCCAGTCGCTGTCCCTGTCCCGGCTGGAAGGCCTCGGCGACGAAGCCGTCGGGATGGCGCTGCTATGTCTCAACTCGTGGGGACGGGCGATGCGCGAGACCGCCGACCCCGGAGACATGCGGATCGTCGTCCGCGACGAATCCTGGAAGCAACTCCGCCTCGGCGTCGAGGCCGTGAAGTCCTTCGACGCCGACCTCAGGCTGAGCAGACGGGATGGGGACATTCAGTTCGCGATCGCGCACAAGCCGTCCGATCTGCTCACCGCCGGGGACGCCGGCTCCCAGGCCACTGCGATCGCCCGCGACCTGTTGCACCTGGCGGACACCAAGATCCTGCTCGGCCAGGACCAGGCCGTCGCCGACGAACTCGAACACCTCCTCGGGCTGGGTCCGATCGCCACCGAGATCGTCACCGACTGGGCCCGCCAAGCACCCGGACGTGCCCTGTGGGTGATCGGGGAACTGATGGCCAAAGTCGCGACCTGGCTCCACCCCGCAGAAGCCGCGATCGCCTGGACCAACACCAAACTCGAAGGAGCCCTGCCATGAAACCGCTGCTCCTGGTGGTCGTCGGCATCCTGGGATTCCTGCTCGCCGTCCCCATCCTCATCGTCGCGACGGCCGCGGTCGTCCTCACCCCCGCCGTGGCCGAACAGATCCGAATCGACCCGTGCAGCGCGTTCCCCGACCAGACGAACGTGGCGGCTCCTGGCGCTGAGGAAGGCGGGATCGGGTTCGAACTGCCACGGTGGGGCAGCCCTCGCCACCAGTCGCTACGAAGCCCCGCCCAACAGATCCCCAGCCGAATCAAGGCCCTGTACGTGGCTGCCGCCGACGCCTACCGGATCCCGTGGGAACTGCTCGCCGGGATCGGGATGGCCGAGACCCGGCACGGACACAACAACGCCACATCGTCGGCGGGCGCCCAAGGGCTGATGCAGTTCATGCCGAGGACCTTCGCCGCCTACGGTGTCGATGGCAACCGTGACGGTCGCGCCGACATCCGTAACGACGCCGACAGTGTGTTCTCGGCTGCGAACTACCTGACGAAGTCGGGCGTCACCAACGGCAAGGCCGGTGTGATCAAGGCGCTGTGGGCGTACAACCGGTCGATCTCCTACCGCAACGATGTCCTCTACTACGCCTGGTCCTACGCCGCCGGCAGCCCGATCGTGGTGGCCGGCGAACAGGAAGACTGCGGCGACCTCGCCGGCGAGGGTGACGACTCCCGTCCACCACTGACGTCCGACCGGGTGGCGACCATGTTCGCCTGGGGACGCAAGCAACTCGGCGAGCGGTACGTGTTCGGTGCCAACGGGCCGAACAGTTGGGACTGCTCCAGCTTCGTGCGTGGCATGTACGCCTCGGTGGGGATCAAGTTGCCGCGAACGTCGGAGTCCCAGCGGCAGTGGGCGCGCAAGAACGGGTTCCGCGTCAAACCGTCCCAAGCCCGCCCCGGCGATCTGGTATTCACCAACACCTGGAGAGGCCCCAACCGGGTCGGGCACGTCATGGTCGTCTACAACCCCGCCAAGCACATCAGCCTGGAGGCCCGCGGCAGAGGCGTCGGTCTTTACAAGTACACCGACTTCGCCAGTCACAACATCTACGAGATCTGGCGCGTCGGCAACCTCGCCGACCACTGAACGGAGCCAGTCATGCAGGTCGAACGACGCCAGAACCCCTACCCGTACACCTGGGAGATCCCGGTCGGCATCCTCGCCGCCTGGGCGCTCCTGCTCGTCCTCGGTGTCCACCTCGGACGTGGGATCGCGGCTTGGTTCGCCGGGGTCGGCTGGCACTGGCCAGAACCCACCGCGCTGTTCACCTCCCTGCCCGCTGTGCTCGCCGGGGACGCCAACGCAGGACTCGCCATGGGGGTCGCCGGGTCGGTCGGCTCGGGCCAGGTGCTCGGCTGGGTCGTCGCTGTCGAGGTTGTCCTGCTGCTGGTCGGGATCGTTGTCGCTGGCTGGAGCTTGCGCAGGTGGGGGCCTGGCCGGCTCAAGGGTATGGCCACCGCTGCCGAGGCCGAGGCGTCCCTCGGTTCGTCCCGACTGCGCCGGGTTCGCGCGATCATCCGGCCTGACCTCTACGCCCGCAGCCACCCGACAGACCCGGAGGCAACACCATGAGCCAACCCACCGAACCCGAACACCTGGGCGAGATCGGCGAGAAGGTCACCCTGACCGGAGTCGTCCGCACTGCCACCAGGGTGAACGGCTTCACCGCCTACGCGCCGGACCGGGCGTTGATCGTCATCGACGCCAGCACCGCGATCGCCAAGCTCGTCACCTCCGCCCGGTGGGCCTACTCCGTCGAGCGAGGCGACCAGATCACGGTCACCGGCACCGTGAAAGCCCACACCGAATGGCGCGGCACCAAGCAGACCGTCCTGACCCGCGCTACCCGGACCGACACCCCACCCGACTCGAAGCCGCCGCCGACCGCGAGCCATTGGGAAGCCGTGAACGCCAACGAGGCCGAACCGCGTCCGTTTCCCGGGCAGGCCGACCCACTGGCCCCGACGCCGAACCCAGCGACGCCCGTCCCGCGTCGCTGACCCCGCACCACACCCCAAGGAGAACCACGATGCCTAGCAACATCGACCCCATGGCGGTCCGAATCACCGGCCCCGACTCCTTCCCCCAACTCGTCCCGCACCTGATCGGGTTCACCCCCGAAGACTCACTTGTGATCGCCGTGTTCCAGCAGGGGCAACTCGCAGTGACCGCGAGAACAGACCTCGCCGAGATCCAGCCACCGGGCCAGGTCGAGTCGCTGCTCGACCGCATCTGGACCAGGTTCCCCGACGCGAACGCGCTCCTGGCCGCGTACACCCCCGATCACGCGGCCGGCTGGGATGTCCTCCAACGCTGCGTCAGCCACCTCCCGTCCGACGCCGCGCACCTCACCATGGTCGTCGATGGTGACACCTGGCACCTGCCGGACGGCGAGACCGGAACCGTCGACCGGTTCGGACGGATCGCTGCCGAAGCCAGCTACCGGGGGATGCAGAGCCTTCCGAGTCGAACGGACCTGGTGGCCAGCTTCACCAGCCCGGCCGACTCCGACGAGCTGACCGCCCAGGTCGATACGGCGCTCGATGCGCTGCCCGATGCTTCCGACAGGTCAGCGGTGATCGCCCGCATGGGCGAACTGATCCGCCGAAACCTACCTGTCACCGACGGCCAGCCACACCACAGAGCGGTCGACGCCCAGGACGCGATCCAGTTGGGCATCCTCTCCCGGCACGGACAAGCCCGCGAGGTCGCACTGCTGTCCATCACCGGCGAGACCGCCCGCGAGCACCTCGACCTGTGGCGGTCGGTGGTCAACCAGGTCCCCGAGTACGGGGCACAACCACCGCTGTTCCTGGCCGGCATGGCCGCCTGGATCGCCGGAGAAGGAGCAGCCGCCAGCATCGCACTCCAGCGCCTCGGGCACTGGGGAAAGCTATAGGCCCCTACCGGCCGGCCCAGATCCTGGACACCCTCATCAACCAGGTCACCCCACCCACCGAATGGGCCACCCTGCGCGCCGACGGCCTCCAGAATGCCGACCCCCGAGTCCGCGACGCCGTCACCAGCAGCCCGGCACCAGTTGCGTGGGAGCGGCTTCCCCAGCACCAGTTAACCCACCACAAGCAGCCGCCGGACACCGCCCCACCCGCACCACGGATCGCGATCTAGACGCGAGGGCGTCGTTCCCCCAGGCCCTGGAGGCGCGCCCTCGCCCCACCATCGTAAGGAGACCACATGACTACCCGCGGCACACGATTCGATCCGACCGACGTCGGATGGCGCATCGGACGCGCCCACGAACCCCGCGGCGGTGACTTGTGGTGCCCCTGGGACCGCACCGCCGGCGTCATCGGCCCCCAAGGCAGCGGCAAGACCCTGGACCTCCTCACCCCAGCCCTGCTCGGCGCGCCCGGCGCCGCACTGGTCACCCTCACCAAAGTCGAAGACCTGCTCCTCACCATCACCGCCCGCTCCGAGGCTGGGCGGCCCTGTGCTGTGCTCGACCCGTTCGGCTTGGCCCCTGGATTGCCTGAACTGGTGTGGAACCCGATCGACGGCTGCGCCGATCCGATCACCGCCGAGCGGAGAGCCAAAGCCTTCGGCGCCGGGACCGTCCACGCGCTGTCGAACAACTCTGACGGCGGCGCCGCGTCCCGCTTCTATACAGCCGAAGCCGCCAAGGTCTTGCAGTGCTACCTGCACGCCGCCGCCCTCGCCGGCCACACGCTCGACGCCGTCCTACGCTGGGTCGCCAACCCCCAAGGCACCAACGAACCCGCCGAAACCCTGCTCGACCACCCCGGCGCCGCACCGTTCTGGCACGGCCTGCTCCAGGGCGCGATCACCGGCGACGAACGCACCGTCGCCAACACGGTCGTGACCCTCCAGCAGACGATGGCGCTGTTCTTCCAACCTGACATCCGACGCCGCTGCGTCCCCGGTCCCGGCCGGCCGGCGACCGACATCGCCGACATCATCGCCCGACGGGGCACGCTGTACTTACTGGGTCGCGAAGACCCCTACGCGTCCGCGTCTCCGCTGATGACTGCGCTGGCTGAGCACATCCTCGACACCGCCCTGGTCCTCGCCAACCGCAGCCAGTGGGGACGGC
>CAZORV010000003.1:5843-59578 GCA_964582215.1 uncultured Frigidibacter sp. | reverse complement strand
GTTCGGGCTGAAATGCGTCGTCTACATGGGCGCCCATGATGTGGAACGCCAGGCGCCGAACGTGTTCCGCATGCGGCTGTTGGGGGCGACGGTGGTTCCCGTCACCTCGGGGCGCGGCACGCTGAAGGATGCGATGAACGATGCACTGCGGGACTGGGTCACCAATGTCCGCGACACGTTCTACTGCATCGGCACGGTCGCCGGTCCGCATCCCTATCCGGCGATGGTCCGCGATTTCCAGTCGATCATCGGCAAGGAGGTCCGCTGGCAGCTGGCCGAGCAGGAAGGCGAGGGCCGCCTGCCCGACACCCTTGTCGCGGCCATCGGCGGCGGGTCGAACGCCATGGGCCTGTTCTTTCCGTTTCTTGACGACAAATCCGTCCGGATCATCGGCGTCGAAGCCGGCGGCGAGGGCGGCGACGACCGCATGCAGCATTGCGCCAGCCTGACCGGCGGGCGGCCCGGCGTGCTCCACGGCAACCGGACCTATCTGCTGCAGGATCCCGACGGGCAGATTCTGGAAGGCTTTTCGATCTCGGCGGGGCTCGACTATCCCGGGATCGGGCCGGAACATGCCTGGCTGCACGACACCGGCCGCGCGCAATATGTCTCGATCACCGACGCCGAGGCGCTTGAGGCGTTCCAGCTGTCCTGCCGTCTGGAAGGCATCATCCCGGCGCTGGAACCAAGCCACGCGCTGGCCCATGTGATGAAGATCGCGCCGACCCTGCCGCGTGACCATATCATCGTCATGAACATGTGCGGACGTGGCGACAAGGATATTTTCACCGTCGCCAAGCACCTCGGATTCGACATGAAAGTCTGAGTCTGCTGGCCGATTTCCGCCGTCCGCCAGACCATTGCCTCGGCAAAGACACGGCCTTTCGTGGCGTAGGCGGAGTGTTGCCCACCCTAAGCCGCATGATTCGCGACAAAATTGCCGGGTCGGGCCGATCGCGCGCGGACTCGTGCCGAGCGAGTCCGCCAAGGGTAGCTCACCGCAGCCGTTTAGTCGTAGCACTCTTGGGTGCGCTGTGGTGCGGGGGCCGTTTCCGGCGGAACGGCTCATGGCGCAGAAGCACATAACAACAGGCCGACCTGGCGGTACGGCATCTTATAAAGAACAGAGGAAGTGAACATGAAATATTCGATCATCTTTGCAGCGGCACTGGCAGCTGTGGCAGGCCATGCGCTGGCCGAAGACTCGGCAACCGAAGGCGATGAGGGCGTGGTTTGCGTTGCGGGCGCCGATGTGAGCTGTGACGCCGATGCCGGCAGCGACGGCGGCGATGACAGCGCTGAAGACAATGGCACCGACAGCGGCGATGACAGCGACGGCGGCGACAGTGACGGTGGCGACGGCGAAGGCGGCGACAGCGACGGTGGCGACGGTGGCGACAGCGAAGGTGGCGAAGCCGAGGGCAACTGACCCCGCCCGCCCCGGCCACTTTCAGGCCGTCAGCGAACAGAACAAAGGCCCCGCAATCGCGGGGCCTTTGTCATTCCGGCCATCGTCAGGGTTGCCGGACCGGGCTCTAAACTCCGGTTTAGGCGTCCGGGTCTGCGGTTTAGAGACCGGGGCGTAAACTTCGGGCAAATTTACCCTGCCCTGATCGCCGCGCCATCTGGTCCGGCGTCGGCAAGCGGCGCGGTAGATGTAGCAAGGAGTATCACGATGAAACGACAACTCTTCCTGGCTGCCGCCTTCTCGGTGCTGGCCAACATGGCCCTCGCGCAGGACGCGACGCAGGGGCTGATCGACCAGCTTCAGACCCAGGGCTATACCCGGATCGAGGTCAAGGCCGGCCCGACCCAGACCAAGGTCGAGGCGATCAAGGGCAGTGAAAAGGTCGAGACGATCATCGACAACGCCACCGGCGCGGTCCTGAAACAGGAAACCGGCACCGTCCGGCCCGGTGAAAACACCGCGCCCGGCGTCTTCGTGCGCAACCGGTCGAACGACTTCATCCGCAACGGCGGCGGCGGCGGCGGCCAGAGCGGCGATGACGATGGCACGCCCGATCAGGGTGGCGGCAACGACGATGATGACGGCAATGACGATCATGGTGGCGGCGGCAATTCCGGTTCGGGCGGCGGTGGCGGCAATTCAGGTTCCGGCGGCGGCGGCAACTCGGGTCCGGGCGGCGGCAACTGAGGCGTGACGGCAGGGTCGGGCGGATGCCCGGCTCTTGCCGAAATCTTGATGCCGGACGATAGTCGGTCGCGGCCGCGGCGTCCGGCGGCGGGGGAAACGATGAAGCGAAGGTACTCGACCGCAGCACTGATGATCGGGCTGGCACTTTCTGCCGGCCCGTCCCGGGCTGCGGGTGTCGTGGATGAGATCCTTGGCGACCTCAGGGCGGCGGGCTATGACCATATCGAGGTCAGCCGCACCCTGCTGGGCCGGACCCGGATCGAGGCCGACAGCGCGACCCGCCACCGCGAGATCATCGTCAATCCCAGCACCGGCGAAATCCTGCGGGACTATTGGGAGACGATTGCCGACGGCGATGCGGGCGGTTCGGGCAAGGACGGCGAGGCGGGCGACGATCATTCGGGCTCGGGCGGTTCGGGGTCGCATTCCGGCTCGGGCGGCTCCGGGTCAGGTGGATCGGGGTCGGGATCGAACTCCGGTTCCGGCGGCTCGGGGTCGGGTGGCTCTGGCTCGAACTCCGGTTCCGGCGGGTCGGGCGGGTCAGGTTCCGGCGGTTCAGGTTCGGGCGGGGGCGGCTGAAGATGACGGCTGGCTGCGCCACAACCTCCGGTTCCGCCGATGCGCGGTAGGGTGATTGTCGGTCTGATCCTGGCGGTGCAGGCGCTGTGCGCCCTGTTCTTCGTCTCGGACATCCTGTTTTCGGTGCTTGGCATCTACGCCCGGCCGATCGCCTGGCAGACGAAAGAGTTTCTGGAACTGGGCGCGGCGCTGGGGCTGGTGCTTGGCGTCGTGCTGGGGGCCGTGGCGCTGCAGCGCATGGCGCGTGACCGCCGCCGCGCCGAGGAAAAGCTGCGCCGCGCCTCGGGGGCCTTCATGGAGTTGCTGGCCGAACGGTTCGACGAATGGGGCCTGACCGCATCCGAACGTGACGTGGCGCTGTTCGCGATCAAGGGAATGACGACGCCGGAAATCGCCGCGCTGCGCAGCACCGCCGAAGGCACGGTCAAGGCCCAGACCAATGCGATCTACCGCAAGGCCGGGGTCAATGGCCGGCCGCAGCTGCTCAGCCTGTTCATCGAGGATCTGATGGAGGACCGGCCCCCGCCGTCCACCCCGGTTCAGGCACCATAAGCGGACAGAACCGCCAGCGGCACGATCTCGGTCGCGCGGCGGTGGGTGGCGGCAAGGCGGACCTGTGGTGCGCAGCCCTCGTCATGGGCCTCCAGAAACCGCGCGGCGCAAAGGCACCATTGATCGCCGGCCTTCAGACCCGGAAAACGGAACTCGGGGCGCGGGGTCGACAGGTCATTGCCGATGTATTTCGACCAGGCAAGGAATTCGTCGGTCATGATGGCGCAGACCGTGTGGCTGCCGTGATCCTCGGCGCAGCTGTTGCAATGGCCATCGCGGAAAAAGCCGGTGACGGGGCGGGACGAGCAGGGTTCAAGAACGCCGCCAAGGACGTTGACCGGGGGAAGCGGCTTCATTTGCGGAACCTTTCGGTCAGGCGTTGCAGCAGGCCCGGCGGGTCGGCCGGGGCCGGGGATGGGGCCGGGGATGGGACCGCTGTCGGCGCAGTCGGCGCGGCGGCGGGTGCCGCGGGGCGCCTTGTGCCGGTCGAGGGGCGGGGCGGGGCGGTCCGGGCGGCAACCGCGTTCAGAAAGGCCGCATTGTCCCCGGCGGCCAGCGCCGGGGCGCCTTCGGACAGGCCCGCCAGAAGATCGTCCAGCATCGGCTCTTCGGCCTTGGCGAAGTCCGACAGCACATAGGCCGCCACCCGGTCCTTGTGGCCGGGATGACCGATGCCGATGCGGACCCGGGCATAGGTCTCGCCGATGTGACCGTGAAGCGAGCGCAGGCCATTGTGCCCGGCATGGCCACCGCCATCCTTCAGGCGGACCTTGCCGGGGGCCAGGTCGAGTTCGTCGTGAAAGACGGTGACGTCGGCCGGCTCGATCTTGTAAAAGTCCATCGCCGCCCGGACAGACTGGCCCGAAAGGTTCATGAATGTCCCGGGCTTCAGCAGCACGACGCGCATCATTCCCAGCCGCCCTTCGCTGACCTGCCCCTGGAACCGGCTGCGAAAGGCAGGAAAGCCGTGGTCGGCGGCGATCCGGTCCAGCGCCATGAAGCCGACATTGTGGCGGTTGCCCGCATATTTCGCGCCCGGATTGCCCAGCCCGACAAACAGCTGCATCGACCTCTCCCTGATCTGGTCTTGGTAAGCCGCCGGGCGGGCGGTTGCAACTTGTCCGGCGGGCGGGGCGTGCGGCGCAGGGGCGCGGGAATCGGTCGCAACAGCCGATTGCGCGGCGGGGCGCGCGCGCGTATAGCCCGAATGCCCTTTGCGACAGGAGAAGCCGATGTCTTACGCCGCCCTAGAGACCGCCATCGAAGCCGCCTGGGAGGCGCGCGACGGCATCACCCTGACCACCCGGGGCGAGGTGCGCGATGCCGTCGATGCGACGCTTGACGCGCTGGACAAGGGCCAGCTCAGGGTGGCCGAACGGCGGGCGGACGGGCAGTGGCATGTCAATCAATGGGCCAAGAAGGCGGTGCTTCTGTCGTTCCGGCTGAACGACATGGAAGTGATCCCCGGCGGCAATGGGCGGGCGACCTGGTGGGACAAGGTTCCGTCGAAGTTCGAGGGCTGGGGCGAGGCCGAATGGCGCGCGGCGGGGTTCCGGGCGGTGCCGGGCAGCATCGTGCGACGCTCGGCCTATATCGCCCGGGGCGTGGTGCTGATGCCGTCCTTCGTCAATATCGGCGCCTTTGTCGACGAAGGCTCGATGGTCGACGGCTGGGCCACGGTCGGGTCCTGCGCCCAGATCGGCAAGAATGTGCATCTGTCGGGCGGCGTCGGGATCGGCGGCGTGCTGGAGCCGATGCAGGCGGGGCCGACGATCATCGAGGACAATTGCTTTATCGGTGCCCGGTCGGAAGTGGTCGAGGGCTGCATCGTGCGCGAGGGCTCGGTCCTGGGGATGGGGGTCTTTATCGGCAAGTCGACCCGGATCGTCGACCGCGAGACCGGCGCGGTGATGTATGGCGAGGTGCCGGCCAGGTCGGTCGTGGTCGCCGGGTCGATGCCGTCGAAGGGCGGGATCAGCCTTTACTGCGCGGTGATCGTGAAAAAGGTCGATGCCCAGACCAGATCGAAGACCGAGATCAACGAGCTTTTGCGCGACTGACGGCGAAGGGGCGTCGCGCGGGTGGCGGCCCTGCCGGGGGCGCTGCCCCCCGGCGCCCGGGGGCGCCGTCCCCCGGAGTATTTGGACAAAGAAAAAGCCCCAGGGAGTCGTGGGATGACGGACGAGGACAACCCGGGCGCAAAGCCGAGACGCGCCCAGCAGGTCTTTACCCTGCTGGTCGAGGTGGGCCGCAAGGAAGGCGACGGTCTGCCCAAGGGCGCGACCGGCGCCGCGCTTTGGTGTTATTCGACCGGCGTGGACGAGGAAGAGGCGGTGCGCGAATGCGTGGCGGTCCTGAAGCAGGCCGACATGGCGCCCCTTGATGTCACCGGCTTTGGCACGGCGGACGAGCGGCGCGCGCAGGGCCATGAGGTCGAGGCGGATGAGGCGGCGCTGATGGCGCAGGCCCTGGCCGAGAATGCGGTGATCGTGGCGCAATGCACGCCGTTCTTCGGGGACGAGGATCGGGTGCGGACCCTGCACTGAAGGGCGCCTTTGGCCTTGACCCGGGCGGCGGCTTCCGCTTTCAGACAGGCCAGTCTTTGCGGCAGGAGCGATCATGAGCCATTCCCCCGTCGACCCCGTTCTTCTGACCCAGGCACTGGTGCGCTGCCCGTCGGTCACGCCGGAAGAGGGGGGGGCGCTGGTTTTGCTGGCGGACCTTCTGGCCGGGGCGGGGTTCGACTGCACCCGCGTTGACCGCAACGGCACGCCGAACCTGTTTGCGCGCTGGGGCCGGCAGGGGGCGAACCGGACCTTTGGCTTCAACGGCCATACCGATGTGGTGCCGGTCGGTGATGCCGCTGCCTGGACGCGTGATCCGTTCGGGGGCGAGATCGCGGAGGGCTGGCTTTGGGGGCGGGGCGCGACGGACATGAAATCGGGCGTGGCGGCCTTTGTCGCGGCGGCGGTCGATTTCGTCCGCGAGACGCCGCCGGACGGGGCGATCGTGCTGACCATCACCGGCGACGAAGAGGGGGCGAGCACCGACGGGACGCTGGCGCTGCTGGACTGGATGAAGGCGCGGGGCGAGGCGATGTCGGTCTGTCTGGTGGGCGAGCCGACCAGCCCGGACGAGATGGGCGAGATGATGAAGATCGGGCGGCGCGGGTCCTTGACCTGCGCGTTCACCGCGCAGGGGGTGCAGGGCCATTCGGCCTATCCGCACCGGGCGAAGAACCCCTTGCATGCGATGGTGCGGCTGATGGACCGGCTGGCGAGCCACGAGCTGGACCGGGGCACCGATCATTTCGACGCCTCGACCCTGGCGATCACCACGATCGACACCGGCAATCCGGCGGGCAATGTGATCCCGGCGCGGGCGGTCGGCAAGGTGAACATCCGTTTCAACGATGCCCATTCGGGCGCGTCACTGTCGGACTGGCTGCGGGCCGAGGCGGCGCGGGTCGAGGGTGAGACCGGCGTGGTCTTCAGCCTGAAGATCGAGGTGGCGGGGGAAAGTTTCGTGACCCCGCCGGGGGATTTCGTGCGGCTGGTGGCGCGGTCGGTTCAGGCCGAGACCGGGCGCGATCCGGTGCTGTCGACATCGGGCGGGACCTCGGACGCGCGGTTCGTGAAGGACCATTGCCCGGTGGTCGAGTTCGGGCTGGTCGGGCGGACCATGCATCAGGTGGACGAGCGGGTCGAGGTGGCGCAGATCGGTCAGCTGAAGGCGGTCTATGCCCGGGTCTTGCGGGACTATTTCGCCTGAGGCAGCCCGGGCGTCACGGCTGCCAGACGACCGACGCCCAAAGCGTGCCGGCCCCGAAGGCCGACATCAGCACCGGCCCGGGTGGCAGCGGCGTGTTGTCCGCCATGGCGAGTGACATCGACAGAGGGATGGTCGCGGCCGAGGAATTGCCATGGTCGGCGACCGATCCGATCAGCCGGGCGTGACCGAGGTGCAGCCGGTCGCGGACGGCGCTGACGATGCGGGCGTTGGCCTGATGCGGCGCCCAGCAGGCGACGTCCGCCGCGCTCAGCCCGGCCGAGGTCAGGGCGGCGCGGCCCGACCGGACCATGCCGTCGACGGCGGCTGAAAAGACCGCGCGGCCGTCGGGCATCTGCATCCGGGTCTGGGCAAATTCCGTCTCGGGCGTCCAGGGCCGCCGCGACCCGCCGGACGGGATCGAGATCAGCCCGTAGCCCGCGCCGTCCGACCCGAGGTCGGCCGCCAGAAGCCCGCGCCCCCGGTCCGGCGTCGGCCGCAGAAGCACCGCCCCCGCAGCGTCGGCAAACAGCACGCGGCTGGCGCGTTCGGCCGGGTTGATCCGGCGGCTGAGAAGGTTCGCGCCGATGACCAGCACCGCCCGGCCGGTCATCCGCACATGCGCCGCACCCAGCGTCAGCCCGTAGAGAAAGCCCGCGCAGGCCCCCGCAAGGTCGATGGCCCCGGCGCGAAGGCCGAGCTGATGGGCGACCAGCGGCGCGGTCGGCGGCAATGTGTGGTCGGGGGTCGAGGTGGCAAGGATCAGCAGCCCGACCTCGGCCGGGTCGGCGCCGGCGCGGGCAAGGGCTGCGGCCCCCGCCGGCCGGGCAAGATCGCTGAGCGCCTGATCGGGGGCGGCGTAGCGGCGCGACCTTATGCCTGTCCGCCCTTCGATCCAGCCGGGACCGAGGCCAAGCTCGGCCTCGATCTCGGCATTGGCGACGGCGCGGTCGGGCAGATAATGCCCCCAGCCGGACCAGAGAATGCCACGGTCAGCCAAAGGCATCGGCGGCCTCGGCGATGGCGTCGTGACAAAGGGCAAGGTCCTGATCGGTGCTGCAATAGGGCGGCATCAGGTAGATCGTGTTGCCAAGCGGCCGGATCAGCAGGTTCCGCGCGGCGAAGAAGCGCAAGAGGTCGGGGCCGATCCCGGACATGTAGCCCGGCCTGTCCTGAAGGATGTCGACCGCCAGGATCGTGCCTCGCGTCCGGACATTGCCGATGCCCCGGCAGGCGGCCAGCCGGGCGGCCCCGGCCACCTGCGCCCGTGCGATCCGGCCGATCTGCTCCATCACCGGCGTCGTCGCCCAAAGCTCAAGGTTGGCGGCGGCGGCGGCGCAGGCAATCGGGTTGGCGGTGTAGGAACTGGAATGAAAGAAGGTCCGCGCCCGGTCGGTCGAATAATGCGCGGCATAGATCCGTTCCTGACAGACGGTCACCGCCAGCGGCAGGGCGCCGCCGGTGATGCCCTTGGACAGGCAAAGGATGTCAGGCACCACCGCCGCCTGTTCACAGGCAAGGAAACTGCCGGTCCGGCCCCAGCCGGTCATCACCTCGTCCGCGATCAGGAGGACGTCGTGGCGGCGGCAGATCGCGGCCATTTCCGCGAGGATCCGGGGCTCGTAGAACAGCATGCCGCCGGCGCCAAGGATCAGCGGTTCGACCAGAAAGGCGGCAAGGCTGCCGGTCCGGCAAAGCCGCTCCAGCGCGTCAAGGCTGGCCTGTTCGGCGCCCGGATGCGGAAAGGGCACGGTGTGGACGGCGAACAGGACCGGTTCGTAGGGCAGGTTGAAGACGCCGCGATCCCCGGCCGACATGGTGCCGACCGTGTCGCCGTGATAGCCGTGCTGCATGACGGCGATCCCCGACCGGCCGTCACCGGCATGCCGCCAGTAGCCAAGCGCCATCTTCAGCGCCACCTCGACCGAGGTCGAGCCGCTGTCGCTGAAAAATATCCGCGACAGGTCGGCGGGAAGGCGGGGCGCAAGCGCGGCCGCGAACCGTTCGGCCGGCTCGTGGGTGTAGCCGGCGAAGATCACCTGATCCAGCTGCCCCGCCTGTTCGCGGATGGCCGCGACGATATGGGGATGGCAATGGCCGTGGGTGATGACCCACCAGGACGAGATCGCGTCGAAAATCCGCGCGCCCCCGGCGTCCCATAGCCAGGCGCCCTCGGCCCGGGCGATCGGGCGCATGGTGGGGAACAGGGCGTGCTGGGTGAACGGGTGCCAGATGGGCGAGGTCATGATCCGGTCTCCGGCGCGCTTGCGGCGAAATCGCTGCGGTTGAAGGCGGCGGCAAAGGCCGGTGCCAGCTCGTCGGCCGACAGCCGGTCCAGACGCGGCAGACGGCCCAGACGGCGGACTGCGCCAATCCGGCAGATCGTTGCCTCAACCTCGGGCGCGGCCTCGCCGATGAAGGCGATGCCAAGCGGGGTGGCCCCGGCACCGCGCAGGGCCGCCAGCGACAGAAGCGAATGGTTGATCGTGCCAAGTGCGGTCCGCGCGCACAGGATCACCGGCTGGCCCCAGCGGGCGATGACCTCAAGAAACAGGAGGTCCGGCGTCAGCGGCACCATCAGGCCGCCCGCGCCCTCGACAATCAGCGGGCGGGCGCGGGGCAGGGCAAGGCGGGCCGGGTCGATGGTCACGCCTTCGGCCGCGGCGGCGATGTGGGGCGATGCGGGCAGGCGCAGGCGGTAAGCCTCGGGCAGGGTCGGGCGGCCGCCGGACAGGCGGGCGACGGTCTGGCTGTCGGTCTCGCCCTCCAGCCCGGCCTGAACGGGCTTCCAGTAGGTCGCGGCCAGAAACCCGGCAAGGCCGGCCGCGAAGACGGTCTTGCCGATGTCGGTGTCGGTGCCGGTGACGATGAAGGCGGTCATGCGGCCTCGGCCAGAAGCGGGGTGAGCGCTTCGAAAAGCGCGTCGAGGTCGGCCGCGCCGATGTTCAGGGTCAGCGACAGGCGCAGCCGCTCGGCGCCCTTGGGCACGGTCGGCGACCGGATGCCGCGCAGATCGAACCCCTGCGCCTGCAACGCCGCAGCTGCTGCCATCGTCCGCTGGTCCGAGCCGAGGATGATCGGCAGGATCTGCGTCCCGGTCGGCACCAGACCCGCCGCCCGCGCCAGCCCGTCGCACCGTTCGACCAGCGCCGCCAGCGCCAGTCGGCGCGTCGGGTCATCGGCCAGATGCCGCAGCACCCCCCGGATCACCGCCGCCATCAGCGGTGAGGGCGCGGTGGAATAGATGAAACTCCGGGCCCGGTTGACCAGCACCTCGCGCAGCGTCGGCGCCAGACAGACCAGCGCCCCGGCGGCGCCCAGCGCCTTGCCGCAGGTGTGCAGGGTGACGACATGGTCAAGCCCCGCCCAGTCCGCCGCCAGTCCGCGCCCGCCCGGCCCCCGGATGCCGGTCGCATGCGCCTCGTCGACGATCAGAAAGGCGCCCTCGGCCGCCGCAAGGTCGGCAAGGTCGGCAAGGGGGGCGCAGTCGCCATCCATGCTGTACAGGCTTTCGACCGCGATCCAGACCTGCCCCCGCCCGCCGTCACGCCGCCATCCGGCCAGCGCCGCCGCCGCCGCGCCCACGTCATTATGCGCAAAGGCCCGCGCCTCGGCACCGCCAAGGCGCATGCCGTCGCGGGCGCTGGCATGGATCAGCGCGTCATGCAGGACCAGGTCGCGCCGTTGCGGCAGGGCGGAAAAGATCGCCAGATTGGCACTGTAGCCCGCCCCGAAGAACAGCGCCGCCCCCGCCCCGAAATGCGCCGCCGCCTCATCCTCGAGCGCCACGAACTCGGGGTCGTTGCCGCGCAAAAGCCGCGCGGCGCCCGCGCCGGGTGCCACGCCCCGCGCCAGCGCACCGGCCGCGATGTCGCGCAACAGGTCCGACCCCGCCAGCCCGAGATAGTCGTTCGATGCAAAGTCCCGCCCCGCGACCGGCTGCAGCTGCCTGAGCCGCCCGCGCGCCCCGAGATTGTCCAGAAGCCCGCGATGCCCGTCCAGCCCGGTCATCCCGCGTGGTCGGCAAGCGCCTCGGGCTGCAGGCCCAGCCGGGCGAAAAGCCGCATGTCGCTGTCTTCGGCCGGGTTCGGCGCGGTCAGAAGCGTGTCGCCCATGAACAGCGAATTGGCCCCGGCAAAGAAGCACAGGGCCTGCATCTCGTCGCTCATCCCGGTGCGGCCGGCCGACAGGCGCATATAGCTTTGCGGCATCATGATCCGGCCAAGCGCGATCACCCGCACAAAGTCGATCGGATCGACCGTCGCGGCGCTGGCGAGCGGCGTCCCGTCCATCGGGATCAGCATGTTGATCGGCACGCTTTGCGGATGCTCGGGCAGGGTCGCCAGCGTCAGCAGCATGTCGATCCGGTCGCCGGTGCTTTCGCCCATCCCCAGAATCCCGCCCGAACAGACATTGATTCCGGCGGCGCGGACATGGTCCAGCGTCTCAAGCCGGTCGGCAAAGGTGCGGCTGGTGATGACCTCGGGGTAGAAGCTTTCGGACGTGTCGATATTGTGGTTGTAATAGTCGAGCCCGGCATCCTTCAGCCGCAGCGTCTGGTCAAAGGACAGCATGCCCAGCGTCATGCAGGTCTCCATCCCCAGATCCTTGACGCCCTTGATCATCGCCTCGATCGCCGCCATGTCGCGGTCCTTGGGGCTGCGCCAGGCGGCACCCATGCAATAGCGCGTCGCCCCCGCCGCGCGCGCCTTCTGCGCCTCGGCGATGACACGCTGCACTTCCATCAGCTTCGAGGCGGAAAGCTCCGATCCGTTGCGGGCCGACTGGCTGCAATAGGAACAATCCTCGGGGCAGCCGCCGGTCTTGATCGACAAAAGCCGCGACATCTGCACCCGGTTGGGGTCGAAATGGCTGCGGTGGACGGTCTGGGCCTGAAACAGCAGGTCCATGAACGGCTGGCGGTAGATCGCCTCGGCCTCGGCGCGCGTCCAGTCCGTCCGGACCTGCCCGGCACTCCCGACATCTTTCGGCATTCAAAACCCCTCTGCCACCGGGGTTCCGCAAATTATCTATTATTTGCGGCACTTACCCCGTGCGGGGTCGCATATTATCTATTTGAAGTCCAGCGGATTCTCAGGCCGCAAGGCCGCCGCGCCGGATGTGGCGGGTCAGAAGGGCGGCGGCCTGGTCGGGGTCGCGGCGTTGCAGCGCGGCAAGGATCGCCTTGTGGTCGCGGTCATCGCGCTGCAGCGCGCGCGGCCGGTTTCGCGCCAGCGCCAGCGCAAAGCGCGAGGCCTGCATTTGCAGCCGTTCGATCGTCTGCAAAAGGCGCGGCATGGCGCATGGCGTGATCAGCAGCCGGTGAAAGGTGCGGTTCGCCTCTTCCCAGTCGGTCGCGGTCGCGGCGTCCGAACAGGCCTGATCGGCCGCGATCAGCGCCGCCAGATGGCCGGGGCCATAGTGGCCGAAGGCATGGGTCAGGGCCAGCCCCTCCAGCACGGCGCGCATTTCGGTCGTCTCGAAATGCTGGGCGCGGTCGATGGTCGCCACCCGCACCCCGCGCCGGGGCAGCGACTGGACCAGCCCCTCGGCCTCCAAAAGGCGAAAGGCTTCGCGCACCGGAACATGGCTGGCGCCGAATTCCGCTGCGATCTCGTCCTGGCGCAGGCGCGCGCCGGCAGGCAGGCCGCCGGTGACGATCCGGTCGGACAGGCGCGCAAAGATCTGGTCGGCAAGGGTCGGTCCGGGCGTCTGGCTCATCACCCCGTGATAGGCAACGACGCCGGTCTTGTCGATGCCGGGCGCCTGCGCCAGCGAAAGGTCAGGTTTTTGACCGTTGGTGACGGCGCCCGGTTGTGGGATACTCGGCCATCGCCAGAGGGAGATCCGCCATGCCGCTGAAGGATATCGTCGCCGACGGGGTGGTGATCGGGCTGTTCATGGGGTTCAGCGGTGGCCAGCCGCTGGTGGTCTTTCCCGGCAACCTGCAGGATCAGGCGATCCCCGCCCGCAGCCTTGCCCGGCTGACCGGCGAGGATGTCGGCTGCGAGGTCGCGCTGTTGTTCGAGGATGGCCAGGCCTCGCGCCCGCTGATCATCGGCCGCATCCTGGCGCCCGAGCCTGCCCCCGACCGCGCGCTGGTGGTCCGCGACGGCGAGACGGTGGCCATCACCGCGCGCGAACGGATCGAGCTTCGGGTCGGAAAGGCCTCGATCGTGATGGAGAAGGACGGTCACATCACCATCCGCGGCACCTACCTTGTCAGCCACGCCTCGGCCGCCAACCGCATCCGCGGCGGCTCGGTCAACCTGAACTGACGATGGCCGCGCCGGTCCTGAAAGAGATCGTCCGCCAGCACGCCGAACAGGCGGCCTTTCTCTGGACGGTCTATGACCGCGCCCGCCTGTTCCCCGACGAAAACCCCGAAATGGACGAGCTGCGCATCAGCCGCCTTCTGGAACGGCTCGAGGCGCATCTCGACGGGCTGCGGGTGGCCGGGCCCGAGGGTCTGCGCATCGCCGAAGAACGCTATGCCGAATATCCCGAGCCGGGAGAGCTGTTCGTGATCCGCATGCTGCAGCCGGGCGCAGGCCAGCGGCGGGTCGCCGACCTCGACCTGGGCAAGGTGCGGGACTATCTGGCGCGCGCAGAAATATAGGTCCGGCAGCGGGGCCCTCAGGTGAACCGGGTTCCGAACCAGCCTTGTCCGTCAAACCGTGCGGCCAGATTGTCGCCGCTGCTGGCAAGATAGGACGGGCTCGTCGCAAGCTTGTATGAGGTGATGTTGCCTTTGATGTTCGAAAGCGTGCCATCCTTCAGCTGGAAGATGCCTTCGCCGGCGCCGGCCAGATGGACCGTCCCGTTAAAAGCCGCGGCCGCGTGAAAATGGTGACCGGGTTGCGAAATGTCGGCCCAGCTGTCACCGGCGCCGCGGTACAGGACGCCGCCGCGACCGCAGACGAGGACGTCTTCGGCGGTCAGCGCAAGAAGCCCCAGCAGGCGCTGGTTGGTCGGCAATTCAATCCGGCGCCAGCCGCGACCGTCGTAATGCCAGAACAACGCGCCGGCTCCGCATGCATAGATGTCATGGTCGGACAGACCCCGGATCGCAAAGATCGTGTCGCCCAGAGGCGGGCTGATGGCGGCCCAGACGCCGCCATCCAGCCGATAGACGATCCCGTCGTCGCCCGCTGCGTAAACTGCCGTGGACCGGCCTGCCCAGACGCAGGTCAGCGCCCGCTCTGACACAGGCGAAATCGCCCACCCGCCGCCGTCAAACGACCGGACATTGCCATCAGAATCACTGCAATAAAGCCGCCCGTCAGGCCGCAGAAGCAGATCCGTCAGCCAGACACGCACGTCCAGAAGCTGCGACTGGACATTCGGCGCCCCGCGCGCGGCGACGTCGGTCGAGAAATAGACGAAAGAGTTGAATCCTTCCCCGTCGGAAAAGACAGCCAGGCTGTATAGCCCGCCCCGGTCATCCACCTGAACGGCGTCGCAGCTGGCCGTATAGTCGCTCATCTCTCCGGCTCCCTCTTAACACGCTCCGGTGGTCGTCACAGGCTTGACCGAGAACTTCCCCGTTGCCGGGGCGCGGCATTGCGTGTTGTCTTTCGCCGCCGCGTCGTCCCCGTCCATCATATCCTTGTAAAAGGCATCGCATACCATTCTGAGGCAAGTGACAGCGGGATGTTCCTTCCCGTCCGGCCCGTCGTCCATCGCCGGCGCCTTGGCCTTTTTCATGGCATTCAGGTTACCTTCGCGCACTTCCTTGTAAGTCGGGTTCTTGCCAGAGGCGCGCTGGGCCTTGGCGAGTTCGCCCTGCGCGGCGGTCTTTTCGCCATGTTCAGTGCCGCGCGTTGTCTTGTCATCAAGACAGACGCAAGGCGCGTCGCCGATCTTGTAATCCGGCACCGTACTGATGGCGGCGCCGCCGCGCGAGTTCTGGAAGGCGGCGTTTTGCAGAATATGGTCCGACTGCTGGGTCGAGGAACATTCCTTGTCGGCGTGTTTGTAGGCATGGACCTTCATGCCCAGCTTGGCCAGAATGCTGGTGCAGCTGACACCGCCGACGTTCAGCTTCGCAATCTCTGGCCAGGGAGGAGCATTGCCAACGGGCGAGGCGTGGTTGTGGGTTGCAAGGTCGCTCATCCGGATGACCGGTTCGCCGTCGAATTTCACGTCGTTCGACCAGCTGTTGAAATATTTCTTGCCGGTGTTCTTCGATGTGACGACGCCCTTCTTGGCTGCGCAGCCCGCCTCGGTGCCCGAGGTTTTGGACTCGTCGGACTTGTTCTTTATGTTGACCGTCTTGCCGCCGATGAACACCGTTCCCGTACCGCTTTCGGTGTCGTCGGCCATGCCGAAACTCGGGTATGGGATGGGCACGCCCGGCGGTGTCGCGGGATTCTCGGGCGGGGTAAAGCAGACGTCGGGCATCGCCGCGATGGTCTTGGCGTCGACCGCCTTGCCGGAAATCTCAAGCCCGTTGGCAAAGACGTTCGACATCAGGCCGCCCTCGCGCCGATGGCGACGCCCGGCTGGTGGAAGACCGCCGCGCCGCAGGCGCCCTCGTCGCCGGACGCCTCGATCAGGACCGGGTTGCCGGGGGTATAGCCTTTTTGCACGGCCGCCAGCGCCATCGCGATCATCACCGGCACCACCGCGGCGCCGATATTGCCAAGGCTTTCGCCCGGGCTCCAGAAATCCTGAAAGGGGCTGCGGCCGCGTTCAAGCCGCAGGCTGGCCAGCGCCGACTGCCGGAAGAAATACTGTTCGCCGATCAGATCGCCGATCCGGTACTCGACATGGGCCAGATCGACCCTCGCCTCGGCCATCGCGGCGGCATAGGCGGCCGTCATGCCGTCGCCGCGCAATGGCAGATGCGCGCCGTCTTCGTCCAGCCCGTTGTAAAGAAAGGCGCTTTCGCGCGCGAGGCCGAGGCCGGTCAGGCAAAGCGGGCCGGGCGCCTTGCCCAGCAGCACGGCGGCGGCGGCCTCGCCGGGGATGAAGCCGTTGGAATTGTCGGGGGTCAGCAGCCGGTTCGCTGCCAGATAATGTGCGATGGCCGGGCCGGTCAGATAGCTGTCCAGCCCGAGGATCAGGACATTGCCCACCGCCTCTTCCGTCAGTATGCGACGGGCGCGCGCCAGCGCGGCAAAGCCCGAGGGGCGGCCATGGGCGATGACATGGATGCGAATCCGCGTGGGCAGGCCGAGAATTTCCGACAGGGCCCTGCCCAGCGCCGCCGCGTCCGCCACCGGCCGGCCGGGCCGGGTCTCTTCGGCCAGGCACAGGATCAGCGCCAGATCGCCTTCGGCGCCGGGCACCTGCGACAACACATCCGCGACCGCGCCTGCCGCCAGATGCGCCATCCGCCGCACCCCGATCCAGTTCCGCGGCAGCGGCACCGGCGCACCCACCAGCCAGCCACCGGCCGGGCCCAGAAACCGTGTCTCGGTGAACCCGTCCAGCCGCGCGCGGATCGCCGCCAGCGACGAGGCCGCATCAAGGCCCACCGCCGTCACCAGTCCGGCCGCGCGGATGAACAACGGGGCCGTCATGCCTCTTCCCCGGCTTCGGCCTCGTCGCCGGTCTCGACGTCGCGGATATAGGTCTTGCCCAGCGCCTGGGCGCGCAGCATCGCGGCGGTCGGCGGCCCGACCCAGGCCCTGGTGAATTCGCTGATGATCCGGTCAATCCGGACCGCGACCCGCCAGCTGAGCATGAAGACCCGCGCCTCGGGGTCGAGCACCAGCGTGTCCGGCAGCGGGGCACCGTCGAAACAGACATCGCGCCCGCGCCAGATCTTCAGCGGCAGCCTTGTGTCGGGCAGCCGGAAGGCCTCGCGGCCGGCAGGCGTCAGGTTGACCAGCACCACGTCGGTTCCGGGCTGCGGGAAGTCGATCTGCTGGTCGGCAGGCGCCATCTGGTAATAGAGCTCGTCAAAGTCGGCGGGCAGGAAGGGGAAGACATTGTCCTTCCAGTGGTCGTCATAGGTTCCGGCATGGCGCCGCCGCTCCGGCCAGCCACGCCCTACAGGCCCAAGGGCCATGGGGCGGTACTGACCGAAGGGCGAGGTGACCTCCTGCCCCGGCTCTTCGGTATTCGGCAGCGGCAGGCCGGAAATGCGCGCCTGGTTGCGCGGATCGGCCCAGCCGGTGCCGACCGGGTTCGGGCCATAGGCGGGCGGGGCCTTGTCGGCAGGGTCAAGACGGTCGACGCCGCCGAAGGCCGTGTCATAGGAAAAGGGCTGGCGCGTGAAGGGGAAGGGCCGGGTCGCCACAACGGTCGGGCCGACGGCGCGCCATTCGCGCTGGCCGACGACGTCAAGCTGCTTGGCCCAGCCACCGACCTTCAGGCCGACCCGCACCCGCTCGGCCGGCCGGCCGCCGGGCGCATGGGCAGCCCCCTGCAGGATGACGTCGCAGCGGGACTTGCGAAAGGCAAAGTCGGTTTCCCAAAGTGTCGCCGAAAAGCCCGGCGCGCCGGTCGCCACGTCGGCCATGACCAGCGGCCGCTGGATCTCGGCCGCGGGGGCGACCTCGCCGGGCCGTTCGGGAAAGGCGAAGGTGCCCTTGACGACGAAGGACAGAAACTCGCGCCCCGACTTGTCCATGCCTTGGGTCATCTGCTGGACGAAGGGCGTCTGGTTATAGACCTGCATCCGGGCCCCCCCGCGCCCCTATTCGAACGTATAGGCAAAGCCGTCGGGCCCGCCGGTGACGGTGACCCGGGTCAGCGCCTGCCCTTCCAGCTTGCGGTTCAGAACCTGGCGGCTGAGTTCGGGCAGCAAAGTGTTGGTCAGGATCGCGTCGATCATCCGGCCGCCGCTTTCGATCTCGGTGCAGCGGGCCTTGATCAGGTCCATCGTGCCCGCGCCGATCACCAGTTCGGCCCCGTGCCCGGCGTCCAGCCTGCGGGCGATGCCGCGCAGCTTTTGCCCGGCGATCGCCTCGATCATCCGGTCGGACAGCGGGTAATAGGGGATTGTCACCACCCGGCCCAGCAGCGCCGCCGGAAAGACCTTCAGCAGCGGCGCCCGCAGGCTGGCGGTCAGCGCCTCCTGGTCGGCGACGGCGCGGCCATCGTCGGTCATCGCCATGATCTCTTCGGACCCGACGTTCGAGGTCAGAAGGATCAGCGTGTTCTTGAAGTCGATCCGCCGGCCCTCGCTGTCGTCCATCATCCCCTTGTCGAACACCTGAAAGAAGATCTCGTGGACATCCGGATGGGCCTTTTCCACCTCGTCCAGCAGGACGACGGAATAGGGGCGGCGGCGGACGGCCTCGGTCAGGATGCCGCCCTTGCCATAGCCGACATAACCCGGGGGCGCGCCCTTCAGGGTCGAGACGGTATGGGCCTCCTGAAACTCGCTCATGTTGATCGAGATGAGGTTCTGCTCGCCGCCATACAGGGTCTCGGCAAGGGCCAGCGCGGTCTCGGTCTTGCCGACGCCCGAGGGGCCGCACAGCATGAAGACCCCGATGGGTTTTTCCGGCGCGCCGAGGCCCGCGTAAGAGGTCTGGATGCGGTTGGCGATCATGCCCATCGCATGGTCCTGACCGACGACGCGCGCGGCAAGGATCCCGGCAAGCTGCAGCGCCCGCTCGGTCTGGCTGGCCAGCATCCGGCCCATGGGGATGCCGGTCCAGTCCTGCACGACCGAGCCCACGGCATTGCGGTCGACCGAGGGCAGGATCAGGGGCCGCTCGCCCTGCCGTTCGGCCAGCTCGGCCATTTTCGCACGGAGCCCGGCCAGCGTGGCCGCGCGCGCTTCGGGCGAAAGCCCCGCCCCGGCGAAGGCCGGGGCCTCCTGTTCGACAACCCCGGCGGAGGCCGGGGCCTCCTGGTCAACCGCCTCGCCCCCGGCTTCTGCGGGCGCGGCGGCCGCATCCGGGTCGGGGCCAAGGTCGCCCACGGCGCTGGTCCCGTCGACCGCGGCACCGGCGCCCCGCAGCCGGGCGCGCAGCGCCAGAACCTCGTCCACCAGCGACTTTTCAGCCTCCCACCGGGCGCGGGCGGCCTCAAGTTCCGCCCGCACGACCGTCAGCGCCGCCTCGACAACGCCCTGCCGTTCGGCGACGTCGATGCCGATGGCGGCCTCGCGGTCGATGATGCCCTGTTCGATCTCCAGCGCCTGCTGGCGGCGCTCGGTATCCTCGACCTCGGCCGGGGTCGCATGCTGGCTGACGGCGACGCGGGCGCAGGCGGTGTCAAGCAGGCTGATCGCCTTGTCCGGCAGTTGCCGGGCCGGGATATAGCGGTTCGACAGCCGCACGGCGGCCTCGATCGCCTCGTCCAGAACCTCGACCTTGTGATGTTTTTCCAGCACGCCGGCCACGCCCCGGCACATGCGGATCGCCGCCTCTTCCGACGGCTCTTCGACCTTGACCACCTGAAAGCGCCGGGTCAGGGCCGGGTCTTTTTCGATATGTTCCTTGTACTCGGCCCAGGTCGTCGCCGCGACCGTGCGCAACTCGCCCCGCGCCAGCGCCGGTTTCAGCAGGTTGGCCGCGTCGCCCGTCCCCGCCGCCCCGCCCGCGCCGATCAGCGTATGGGCCTCGTCGATGAACAGGATGATCGGGCGGTCCGCCGACTGCACCTCGTCGATCACCTGCTTCAGGCGCTTTTCGAACTCGCCCTTCACGCTGGCGCCCGCCTGCATCAGGCCCACATCCAGCATGTGCAGTTCGACCGCCTGCAATTGCGGCGGCACGTCGCCGCGCGCCAGCCGCAGGGCAAAGCCTTCGACCACGGCGGTCTTGCCCACCCCGGCCTCGCCGGTCAGGATCGGGTTGTTCTGCCGCCGCCGCATCAGGATGTCGATGATCTGGCGGATTTCCGGGTCGCGCCCGATCACCGGGTCGATCTTGCCGGCCTTGGCCCGCTCGGTCAGGTTGGTCGCATACTGGTCCAGCGCCTTCTGGCCACCGGGCCTGGTCTTGGCCTTTGCCGCCTCGTCCCCGGCCGGCTCGCCGCCCTCGACCGAGGCCTGCAACAGGTCGGACAGGGCGGGCGCCAGGCTCGCCGGGTCGATCTTTTCAAATTCAAGGCTGATCTTCAGAAGCAGCCCCTCCAGCACCGGTGTCTTCATCGCCGCCAGAAGGACATAGGCCGAGCGCACCGTGTCATCGCCATGGTCAAGCGAGCCAAGCGTCCAGCCCTCCTGGATCGCGCGGAAGATATGGTCCGAGAATTCCTCGACCGAACCCGCGCCATGGGGCAGCGCGTCGATCGCCCGCTGCAGGTCGCCTTCCAGCCGCGCCTCGTCGACACCGGCCGACTGACAAAGGATTTCGAAGTCGGACCGCGCCGACCTGCTGAGCTGTTCGATGAAATGCACCAGCTCGACATAGGGGTTGCCGCGGGTCTTGGCGGCCTGGGCGGCCGCCGAAAAGGCCTTTAGGCACAAGGGGTTGAGCTTTCCGACAAGCTCTTTCCGTTTCACCGTCTCTTGTGATCCGCGCTGCGCCATGATGCCTTCCCAAGCTGACAAACTTCAGGACAGTTCTGGACTGGTGCAAAAAAGCAGGCGCCATTTCCATGAGTTAGTCTATACTGATTTGGCAGTTGACGCGACAGTCATGCATTCCTGACTGCCACCGTGCCACGGGACCGAAGATGATTGATGCTTTGCCGGGTGATATCTTCGCGCGCGGGCAGGTCCTGAACAACACCTATGAGATCGAGGGCGTGCTTGGCCGGGGCGGCACCGGCGAGGTTTACCGGGCGCGAAACCTGATTTCCGGGCGTGTGGTGGCGATCAAGGCGCTGAACAAGATCTTTTCCGGCAACGACGCCTATGTCGATCTGATGAAGCGCGAAGAGGAAATGCGCGACATCCTGCATGATGCTGTCGTGCGCTATACCGAATGTTCGCGGTCCGATCAGGGCCATGTGTTTCTGGTGATGGATTTCATCGACGGCCAGCCGGTCAGCGATGCGATGATGGCCCGGCGGATGGACCCGCGCGAACTTCTGGTCATCGCGCACCGGGTGGCCGAGGGGCTGATGGCGGCGCACCGGCGGGGCATCGTTCACCGCGACCTGTCGCCGGACAATGTGATCCTGCGCAACAACGATCCCGAACGCGCGACGATCATCGACTTCGGCATCGCCAAGGACACCGCGGCGGGGGCGCGCACCATCGTCGGCAATGACTTTGCCGGAAAGTACGAATATGCCGCACCCGAACAGCTCGAGGGGCGGGCCGAGGTGCGGTCCGACCTTTATTCGCTGGGCGCGCTGCTGTTGGCGGCCTTTCGCGGCGCGATCCCGTTTGCCGGTTCCACCCCGGGCGAGATTGTGCGGCGCAAGCAAAGCCCGCTGGACACCCAGGGCGTACCCGAACCGCTGAAAGGCGTGATCGACCGGCTGACCGCCCCTGGCGCCGCCGACCGGCCGGCAAGCGCCGAGGCGGTCGTGGCAGAGCTGACCGCCATCCTGAAGCCGGCGGGCAAGCGCGGCGCCGGCCCGGTGCGGGTGACCGGCGACAAGCCCGCGCGCCCGTCGGCCCTGCCAAAGGTTCTGGCGCTGTTGCTGCTGCCCTTGGCCGGTGGGGCGGCCTGGTACGGCGGGCTGTTCGCCCGGCTGTTCCCCGACCCGGTCCCCGTCGCCGCGCCCTACCGGTTCGATGCCGCCGCCGCGACCGCTTCGGCGCCTGCCGGCCTGTCGGGCAACGCCCCCTCGGACGAGGTCGCCGCGCGGCTGGTCACGGCCTTCAACGCCGCAACCGGCGGGGCGGCGACACCTGCCAGTCTGACGATTGCCGACGGAATGCCGTCCGAAGGCTGGCCCGAGGCGGCGGTGGCCGGGCTTGGCGCGGTCAGGGGGTTGCAGGATTGGCGGCTCAGCCTGTCGGACCGCACAGCCAGCGTCGGGGGCCTGGCACCTGACAAGGCCGGCCGCGCGACGATCGAGGCGGCGCTGACGGACTGGGCCGGGCGGCAGGGCCTTGCCCTGACCATGGCGCTGGCGACCGGCCCGCGCGATCTGCCCGCCGATCAGGTCGCGGCTGCGCTGGCCGGGATTGCCGACTGCGGCGCGCTGACGCCCGATCTGCCGCCGGGCGAGTCCTATCCGCTGGGCGCGACGATCCGCGTCACCGGCGATGTTGCCGCCGGATCCACGGCCGATCTGATCACCGCGCAGCTGACCGACATGATCGGCGACCGCACCCTGTCGGTGGCGACAACGACGCTGAACAGCGAACTCTGCGCCGTCCGGTCCGTCCTGCCGCATGTGCCGAACGGCGCCCTGTCGATCTGGATGGGCGACGGCGCCACCGGGGCCGCCAACGCAACCGGCGTCTACCATCCCGGCGACAATCCCCTGGTCGAGGTGCAGGCCCCGGCCAGCCTGACCGACGGATCGCTTTGGGTCGCGGTCATCGACAACACCGGCAAGGTCTACAATGTCCTTCCCAACATCAACGCCGAAGCGCATGATCTGGCGGGCGTCGGCATCGTCCAGAACGGGGTCCGGCGCATCCGTGTGCTGCATTCGCTGGCCGATCAGCTGGCGGACAATCGTCTGATGGCCTTCAGCATCAATCAGGGCGACTTCGGCAAAAGCGAAATCGTCGCCATCCTGTCGCGTGACCCTTTGTTCGACGTGCGGCGACCGCGCGACGAAAGCGTTGCCTCGTTCGCCGAGGCGCTGGCCGAGATTCAGCGCAAAGACCCCGGTAACATCATTGCCCTTGCTTCACGACTATTGGATTCCCGACCTTGACGTAACGTCCGAAGCTGCCACAATTCCTCCCAATAGCGGTGCAAGGATGATCCTGCACAGGCCGTCATGAGGCGCGTATGGAACTGGAAGGCTTCCTTGCTCCGCTGCCCGGACCCAACCCTTCGGGGCTGGACCTGCGGAACGAGGCCCGTTTCCACGCCATCGAACGCCTTCTGGAACCGGCAGCCCGTGCCGAGCGTGCGGCGGCCGAAAAAGCCTCGGGTCCCGGGTCGGTGCCGCTGGATTGGGCCGATGTTCTGGCGCAGGCGACCGACCTTGCGACGATCGGCCGCGACCTGCGTCTGCTGGCGGTTGTCGCCCGGGCCATGGCCAATGACGACGGGCTTGGCGGGCTGGCGCGCGGGCTTGGTCTGCTGAAAGACACGGTCGCGACCCATTGGGATACGGTCCATCCGATGCTGCGCGACAGCCCCTCGCGGCGCGAGGCGGCGATCCGGCGGATTGCCGCGCTGAAGCAACTGGAAAACGCCGACAACGGGCTGCTGTGCGATCTTGAGTTCAACGTCGTGCTGCGTCCGCGCGGGCTTGGCCTGTTCACGGGCGCCGATCTGGCAGCGGGTTCGGTGAACCGCGCGACCTTTGTGACCGAGGCGCCGGGCGGACTTGGCGAAAAGGAAATGGCTGGTCTGATCGCCGCGCACGAGGCGCGGGTCGCCCGCGTGGCAACCGCCTGCAAGGCGATGGCCGCCGAACAGCCCGGCCTTCTGGACGAGCTGATCGAAAAGCTGGCCAGCGCCCGTGCCGCCCTTGCCGGTCTGGAAGAGGCGCTGAACGCGAGGGTCGAGGAAAACGGCGTCCGGGTCCTGTTCACCGACCTTGCGAAACTGCTGTCGCGGATGGAACAGAGTCTGCAGGCCGGCAAATCCGCCCCGCCGGTCGCGCCTGCCGCCGCCGCCTCGGCTCCCCCAGCACAGGGAACCCCGGTCATGACCCAGCCAGCGGCCGCAGCGGCGATGAATGGCGCGACCGTGCCCGGCCAGATCAATTCGCGCGCCGAGGTCGAGAAATGCCTCGACCTGATCATCGACTTTTACGAACGGACCGAACCTTCCTCGCCGATCCCGCATCTGGCGCGGCGGATGCGGAAGATGGTGCCGATGAATTTCATGCAGCTGATGGAAGAGATCGCCCCCTCGGGCATGAAGGAATTCCGCAATGTTGCGGGCGTGTATGACGAGAAAGCCAAGTGACAGGAGCCACTTAGATGAGCGAGAGCAAAGCCAAGGTCATCGAGCGAAACCGCGCTCCGCGCGTGCAGATCGCCTATGATGTCGAACATTACGGCAGCCCGACCACGATCGAGCTTCCCTTCGTGATGGGGGTGATGGCCGACCTTGCCGGCAGCTCGGAAACCCGCGAGGCGCAGAAGGCCCCCGGTGACCGCACCTTTGTCGAGGTCGACGCCGGGCGGTTCGGCAAGTTCATGGATGCGCTGTCGCCCCGGGTCAAGGCGCGGGTCCCGAACAAGCTGCCGGGCAAGGAAGGCGATGCGGCGGACGAAGAGATGTTCGTCGACCTCAGCTTCAAAAGCATGGGCGACTTCGCCCCCGACAAGATCGCCGAACAGGTGCCCGCGCTGTCGGAACTTCTGAAGATGCGCCGCCAGCTTGAGGAGCTGCTCAGCTATATGGACGGCAAGGTGAATGCCGAAAAGCGCATCGCCCAGCTTCTGACCAATGAACCGCTTCTGGCGCAGGTCGCCGACGAAGCGATGAAGACCGGCAAGGGAGAATGACCATGGCCGACCCCAAACAGACGGCGGCAGGCGGCGCGGCCGAGGCGCAGGCACTTGATCTTGGCGAATTCAGCGATCTTCTGGAAAAGGATTTCCGCGTCAAGGAAGACGACAGCGACAAGCTGAAGAAGCTGGTGCAGAATCTGGCGCTGGCCGCGACCGAACGGTCGGGAACCGCGACCATCTCGGGCAATGCGGTCAAGTCGATCAAGTCGCTGATCGCCGGGATCGACAGCCTTCTGACCACGCAGATGAACGAAATCCTGCACGCCCCCGAGATCCGGCAGATGGAGGGGACATGGCGCGGGCTGCATTATCTGGTCAACAACACCGAGACCGACCAGAAGCTGAAAATCCGGGTGATGAACATCACCAAGGATCAGCTGGCCGATCAGCTTGAGGATTTCGAGGGCCAGATGTGGGACCAGTCCCCGGCCTTCAAGAAGCTCTATTCCGAAGAATATTCGA
This sequence comes from uncultured Frigidibacter sp., assembly GCA_964582215.1. Taxonomy (GTDB): domain Bacteria; phylum Pseudomonadota; class Alphaproteobacteria; order Rhodobacterales; family Rhodobacteraceae; genus TMP-24. Next base: position 34,601 of record CAZORV010000003.1, on the reverse strand, counting down.
TGTTCGGCGGCGAACCCTTTGGCGCGATCATCGGCGCCTACGAGTTCAGCCATCATCCCCGCGATGTCGGGCTGTTGCGCAATCTGTCGGGCATCTGCGCCAGCGCGCATTCGCCCTTCATCGCCGCCGCCGCCCCGCAGCTGTTCCGCATGGAAAGCTGGCAGGAACTGCCCAACCCGCAGGACCTGCAGCAGATCGTCTCGTCGCCCGACTATGCCAGCTGGCAGTCGCTCCGCGAAAGCGAGGACAGCCGCTACATCGGCCTGACCATGCCGCGCGTTCTGGCGCGGCTGCCCTATGGCGCGGCGACGGTGCCGGTCAAGGGCTTTGCCTTTGAAGAACAGATCGACGGCAAGCATGACCATTACGTCTGGATGAACGCCGCCTTCGCGATGGGCGTGAACATCAACCGCAGCCACAAGCTTTATGGCTGGGGCACCCAGATCAGGGGGGTGGAATCGGGCGGCACGGTCACCAACCTGCCGGTCCATTCCTTCCCGACCGACGACGGTTCGATCGCGATGAAATGCCCGACCGAAATCGCCATCGACGACCGGCGCGAGGCGGAACTGGCCAAGCTTGGCATGATGCCGATCCTTCACCGCAAGAACACCGATGTTGCAGCCTTCATCGGTGCCCACAGCCTTCAGGACGACGAGGCCCGTGCGGGGCGTCTGGTCGACCCGGATGCGCAGGCGAACGAAAGGCTGTCGGCGAACCTGCCCTACCTGTTCCCGGTATCGCGCTTTGCCCACTATCTGAAGGCCATCGCCCGCGACAAGATCGGCTCGTTCAAGGAACGCGCCGACATGCAGGTCTGGCTCAGCGAATGGATCAACCGCTATGTGCTGGCCAACACGGCCATGGCGGATGACAAGCAAAAGGCGAAGCGGCCGCTGGCGGCTGCCGAAGTACAGGTCGACAGCGTCGAAGGCCGCCCGGGCTATTACAACGCCCGTTTCTACCTCCGCCCCCACTACCAGCTGGAAGGCATCAACGCGAGCCTGCGGCTGGTCTCGGAACTTCCCTCGGTCAAGGGCAAATAGCCCGCGACCGAGCCACTCACTGACCGACGGACAACCCCCGCACTTATCCCGTATTCGGAAAGGACTGGATCATGGCTTTTACTGGTTATCTCAAGATCGAAGACATCAAGGGCGAAAGCAAACGCGCCGACCATGAAGACGAAATCGACTGCTTTGGCGTCGAATGGGGCGTATCGCAGGCCAGCTCGGCCTCGGTCGGGTCGGGCCGCACCCGCAGCCGCGCGACGGTCAGCGACTTTACCTGCCACAAGTGGCTCGACGCTGCCTCAAGCTATCTGGCGCTGGCCTGCATGCAGGGCAAGAACTTCAAGGAAATCGTCTTCATGGCCCGCAAGGATTCGGGCGACGCGCATCTGGACTATCTGCAGGTGACGATGGAAAACTGCATCCTGTCGAAATACCACATCATCCAGGACACGGCCGAGGCGGCGTCCGATGACCTGGTTCACGAGACCATCTCGATCTCGTTCGAGAAGATCACCTACAAATATATCGTTCAGGCCGACGATCATTCGGCCGGTGACGAGCACGAGGTTGAATATGACATCGTTGCGGGTCGCTGACGGCCCGCATGCCTGAACGCCCCCGCGCGCCCAGCCAAAGGCAATGACCGTGGCAGAGCCGACCATCCAGCTGCAATCCCGGCGCGAGGCCGTACAGCCGAGCCTCTGGGACCGGCTGGTCGATGACCTGCCCGGGCTGGTCGCCGAACATGACCGCCGCCGCGCCGATCTGGAAAAACTGATCGGCGCGGACGGGTTGCGGCTGGTCGAGACCGGCGGTCTGCGCGCCCTTGAGGCAGACCGCCCGGTTCCGGTCGAGGCCGGGCGCGAGATACTGGCCTATGCCCAGCTTGGCGACCGCCGCGCCTTTCTTGAGGAACGCGGCATCGTCGTGACGCAGGACGTCCTGCGCGAGGCGGTCCGCCGCGACATCGAGGCGCTGTTCAACACCGAACGGCTGGAGGTGAACTTTCTTTTCAGCGATCTCGAACGCCGGGGGGCCGAGGATCCGGCCGACCTGCTGGACGAGTTTCCCCATGTCCGCCGCAGCGTCCTGAACTACGGCGTCCCGGCCTTTTCCGGCCGGCGGGCCCGCGATTTCGACGCCGACGCGCTGGCCCGCGAACTGCGCGAGGTGGTGGCCCAGTTCGAGCCCCGGCTGAAGCGCGACACGATCCGCATCAAGGTCGACGCCAGCGACAAGACCGGGCTGAAGATCGCGATCGAGGGCCTTCTGCTGTTGTCGCCGGTGCCCGAGCGGCTGCGGCTGTCGACGACGGTCGATCTCGACAATGGCCGGGCGGCGACCCGGATCGAGGAGACCTGATGGACCGCAGTTTCCTGTCCTATTACGAGGCCGAACTCGCCCATATCCGCGATCTTGCGACCGAATTTGCGGCGCTGCATCCGACCGTCGCGCGGAACCTGTCGCTGGAAACCGTGCCCTGCCCGGACCCCTATGTCGAACGGCTGCTGGAAGGCGTCGCCTATCTTGCCGCCCGCACGCGGCTGAAGGTCGATGCCGAAAGCGCCCGCTATGTCGGCAATCTTCTTGACGCGCTTTATCCCGATCTGGTGGGGGCCGCGCCCGCCATGTCGCTGGCGGTTCTGACGCCCGGGCCGCAGGTTCTGACCATGGCGGACGGCCATGTCGTCAGGCGCGGCGCGCGGCTGATCTCGGCCTTCCGCGACGGGCTGACGACGCGGGCGACCTATACGACCTGTCAGGACGTGACGCTTTGGCCGCTGGCGATCGACAGGGTCGAGTATCTGCAGGACCGCGGTGCCCTTGCCGCCGCCGGTGTGCCCGAGGCGCAGCTGGCGACGGCCGACGCCGGGATCAGGCTGGTGCTGCGGCGGTCCGGCCCCGGCGCCCTGTCGGAACTGTCGCTTGACCGGCTTGACCTGCATTTTTCCGGCAATCCCCGTTCGGCCGCGCTGTTTGACGCGCTTTTCGGCAGCTGCCGGGCGGTGCTGACGCGCGCCTCGCGGACCGGGGCGGCCTTTCGCCCGGCGCGCGGGCCGGGGCTGGTCGGTGTCACCGATGGCGAGGGCCTGCTGCCGCGCCTGCGCCCGGCCTTTGAAGGCTATCGGCTGATGCGCGAATATTTCCTGATGCCCGAGCGGTTCCATTACGCCCGGGTCGAGGGGTTGGCCCCCGCGATCCGCGATTGCAAGGGTCTGGACAAGGTCGAGGTGCTGTTCCTGCTGGGCCGGGGCCGCCGCGATCTGTCGGGCCTTGCCACCGGCGACTTCCGGCTGTTCGTCGCGCCGCTGGTCAATCTGTTCGAGAAGGAACTGAACCTTGTCGAACTTGACGGCCGCGCCGCCGCCCATGTCGTCCACGCCGACCGCACCCGCCCGCGCGACTATGAGATCTATCGCCTGACGCGGGTCGAGGATGCCGACAGCGACGGCCCCGCCGCCGAACTGCACGCGCTTTACGCCACCGACCAGTCGCGCGGGTCGGGTCTGGTCTACACCACCGAACGCCGCCCGCGCCGCCCGACCGAGGATGAGCTGCGCCGGGGCCAGACACGGACCAGCTATCTGGGTGACGACCTTTACATCTCGGTGGTGCGCCCGCCCACGGCGCCCTCGGCGGCGCCGGTGCGGCGGCTGGACATGCGCGCGCTGTGTACCAACCGCGATCTGCCGATCCTGGACGACACGCCCGCCCTGACGATGGAGGGTGGCGACCCGGTCGGCCGGATCGACCTTCTGGGCGCGATGCGGCGGCCCAGGGGGGCCTTGACCGCGACCCTGCCGATGATGGCAGAAGGCGGCGAGGCGGGGCGCGACGATCTGGCCTGGCGGCTGGTCGGCCAGCTGGCGCTGAACCATCTGTCGCTGGCCGAGGAAAGCCTTGGCGCCGAACCCCTGCGCGCCATGCTTGACCTTTACGCCGACCGGGGCGACCCGGCGCTGGCCCGTCACGCCCGCTCGGTCGCGCGGGTCACTTCGCGCACCGTGACGGAACGGCTGGATATTCCGGGGCCGATGTGTTTCGGCAAAGGGGTCGAGCTGACGCTGCACATCGACGAGGCGGTGCTGACCGGCGGGGCGGTGCTGCTTCTGTCGGCGCTGCTCAACGCGCTTTTCGCCCGCCATGCCGGGATCAACAGTTTCGTGCGGACCCGCACGAAAACCCTTCAGACCCAGGAGGAGGTGCTATGGCCGATGTCGCCGGGCAACCGCGCCCTGATCTGAGCCACCTGCCGACCGAGCCCCAGACCATGGGCTTTTTCGAGCTTTTGCGGCGGCTTGAACGGCCCGACGCGCGGTTCGGGCGCGCGGGCGGGCCGGGGCGCGAACCGGCGCGGCTGGGGCAAAGGGTGCGCCTGTCGATGGCGACCCGCGATGTCGCCTCGTTCCGGCCGGGAACCGGGGCGCGCCCGCCCGAGGTGGATGTCGAGGTGCTGGGCCTGCTTGGCCCCGAGGGGGCCCTGCCGCTGCATATGACGCGCTGGGTGATGGCGCGGCTGTCCGAACGCTGGTTCGCGGGCGAGGATGACCGGGCGACCTCGGACACGACGTTTCTGGATTTCTGCAACCTGTTGCAGCACCGGATGATCGCGCTTTACTGGCGCGCCTGGGGTGACGCGCGCGCCGAGGTGCAGGCCGAGCTGGGCAGCGAGGGGCGGGTGCAGGCGCTGATCAGCCGGATGGCCGGGATCGGCCTGCCGGGGATGCAGCCCGATGGTCCGTCCGCGACGCTGGCGCCGCTGAAACGGCGCCATGCGACGGCGCTGGTCAATGATGTCCAGTCGCCCGAGCGGCTGACGCGGCTGTTGGCCGATTACCTGGGCGTCCCGGTCAGCCTGCGCGAGTTTGTCGGTGAATGGCTGCCGATCCCGGCGCCGCTTCAGACGCAGCTGGGCCGCGACCACGCGCGGCTGGGGCAGGGGGCGGTGGTGGGGGCGCGGACCTACCAGCGGCAGATGCGGATCGCGCTGGACATCGGGCCGATGGACCTGCGGCTGTACCGCCGGATGCTGCAGGATGACGGTCTGCGCGCGGGCGTCGCCCATGCGATCCTGTTTGCCATCGGGCGCGAGCTGGATGTTGATCTGCGGCTGGTTCTGGCACGCGCTGCGGTGCCTGCGCCACGGCTTGGCGCCTGTCAGCTGGGCCGGACGGCCTGGCTGGCGACCAGCTCCCGCGCCGACGCGGCCGACAAGCTTTGCCGGTCCGTCACCCGGCCGGAACGGATGGCGGCCCCCGTCGCCCCGGGACAGGGGGTCGCGGCATGAGCCTGCGGTTGATCATCGAACATGCGGGCCATCCGCAGCCCCGGCGCGAAATCGTCCATATGGGCGGCGATCTGTCGATCGGGCGGGGGGCGGATTGCGACTGGGTGCTGGAAGACCCCGAAATGTTCGTGTCACGCCGCCATTGCGTCGTGTCGGTGCGCGATGGCCGGTATCTTGTGACTGACGCCAGCCGGGGGGGGCTGTTCGTCGACGGCGCCGACCGGGCGCTGGGCGCGGGCAATTCGGCGCCGCTTGACCACGGCACGCGGCTGCGGCTGGGCGATATCGTCCTGCGGGTCGAGATCGAGGGCGGCAAAAGTGCCGCCGCCCCGGTGTCGCATCTGTCGCGTGCGGTCGGCGGCGATGATTTCTTTGCCCGCCCCGTCACCGCGCCCGCCGCCGCCCCGCGCCCGACCGGCCTGCCCGAACCGTTCGAGACCGGCCGCCCCGCGGCCGCTGGCGCCGCCGCCCCGCCACCGCGCCCGGCCGGGCCGCCGGCCTTTGACGACCCTTTCACCCTTGATCCGGTTCGCGGGCCTGTCCCGGCCCCGCCCGCCGCGCCTGCGCCGCGCCCGGCCGTGGATGACTTCTGGGGCAGCCCGCCCGCACCGGCGCAGCCCGCCGCAAGGGCACCCGAACCGACCCCCGGCTTTGACAATCTTTTCGCCCCCGGGCCAGCACCCGCCCCCGCCGCCCCGGTGGCCGACGACTGGTTCTCGCTGCCCGCCGTGGCGGCCGCTCCGGCGCCGCCCCCCCCACCAGCGCCCCCGCCAGCCCCCCAACCAGCACCGGCGCCCGCACCGGAACCGGCCCTGGCACCGGTCGCTGCGCCCGACCCTGCGTCCGACCCTGCGCCTGACTCCGGCCTCTTCGCCGCCTTCCTGCGCGGCGCCGGGATCGACCCGGCCGACGCCCGGCTGACCGGAACCGCCGCCGAGATGGAGGAACTGGGCCGCCGCTTCCGCCATCTTGGCGAAGGGCTGATCCTGATGCTGCGCGCCCGTGCCCGCGAAAAGGGCAGCGCAAGGCTGGCCCAGACGGTCATCGGCGCCTCGGACGTCAATCCGCTGAAATTCCTGCCCTCGACCGAAGAGGCGCTGGCCGCCCTGATCGCGCCGCGCGGCAAGGGCTATCTCGCGCCCGACGATGCGATCCTTGCGGCCTTCCGCGACCTCTCGGACCATCAGATGCGCAGCTGGCTGGCGATCCAGTCGGCCCTTCGCCGGATGATCGACCGGTTCGACCCGGCCGCCTTCGAGGGCGAGGTGGATCAGGCCGGGCTGATGAAGGCGCTGTTGGCAGGCGGCCGGGGGGCGCGGCTCTGGCAGCTTTATACCGAACGTTATCGCGACATCGCGAAATCGGCCGAAGACCGGTTTCTGGGCGAGGTCGGCGCGGATTTTCGTGAGGCCTATGAAACCAAAGGGAGAAGTCAGAATGATTGAAAGACGCGAATTCCTGATCGGCGGCGTTGCCCTGGGGCTGGCCGCCTGCGTTCCCTCGGCCGGGGCGGCGACTGTGGTTGCCTCGGGTGCGGCCGGGATGAACCCCGGGCCGGACGGGGCCGACCGGCCGCTGACGCTGATGGTGATCCAGATGCGCGGCACCGGTGCCTTTGACGGAGCCGACTTCTTTGCGCTGCAGGATCCGCAGGCCGCACTTGGCGGCGACTTCATCCGCGTCGACCAGATCGCCCTTGCGCCGGGCGGGTCAGTGACCAAGGTGATCGGCCTGGACGGCCAGACGGCGGCGCTGGGCTTTGTCGCGGGTTTCCGCGATCCGGCGGGCAAAAGCTTCCGGGCGAAATCGGCAGTGTCGCCGACGGGGAAAGTCGGTTTCAATGTGCAGATCGGTGCCGGCGGGCTGACGCTGTCGCCCGCCTGACGGCCGGCGGCAGGCGACGGGGCGCGAGGGCGGCAGAGAGGAAAGAAGATGACGGACAGAAACCGCGTGGTCTGGTCGGAAGGGTTGTTCCTCAGGACCCAGCATTTCCAGCAGCAGGACCGTCATACCGAAGGTCTGGTGCGCGGCGCGCTTGCCGCGCATCCCCTGCAACGCTTCGGCTTTTCGCAATTGCGGCTGGACAAGGCCGCCCTTGACGCCGGCCAGATCGCGATCGCCGAGGCTTCGGGGCTGTTCCCCGATGGCACGGTCTTTTCCATTCCGGGCGACGCCGCCGCCCCGCCGCCGCTGCCGGTGCGCGCCGATACCAGGGCGGGTCTGGTGATGCTGGCCGTTCCGGCCGAACAACCGGGTGCGACGCTGATCGACCCGGCCCATGCCGAGGCGGCGGGCGGGCGCTATCGCGGGCGGCTGACCACGGTGCGCGACGCGGTGCGCGGCGGCGCCGACCCCGAAGAGGTCGAGATCGCAAGTCTGGCGCTGCGGCTGATCGCGCCGGGGGACGAGATGGCGGGCCATACCGGCCTGCCGGTCGCCCGGATCGAGGGGTTGAAGGCCGATGGCGGCGTCGCGGTCGCCGACGGCTATCTGGCGCCCGCCCTGACCATCGGCGCGGTGCCCTGGTACGCGGGGCTTTTGCAGGAACTGGTCACCGGCCTTGACCGGGTGGCCGAGGCGCATGGCGGCATGGTGCTGGGCGGCGCCGGGCGGTCGGTCGAGAACCTGCTGATCCTTGAGCTGGCCAACAGCGCGCTGCCCTGCCTTGCACATCTTCTGGGCCAGAACCTGTGTCACCCTTCGGTGCTGTTTCAGGAACTGGCCGGACTGGCCGGCCGCATGGCCACCTACGGGTCCTCGTCGCGGCGGATGAACCGGCTGCCCGCCTATGACCATTCCGACCCCCAGCCCGCCTTTGCCGATCTTGCCGACACGCTGCGGTCGCTGATCCTGTCGCTGCGTCATGTCGAGCCGAAGTCGCGGGCGCTGCAGGTGGCGCGCCATGCCCAGAATGTCTGGAAGGTCCGCATCGACAACCCCGAGATCCTGAAGACCAGCCGCATCGTGATCCGGGTGGGGTCTGACCTGTCGGACGACAGCCTGCGCCGGATCTTCGTCGATCAGGCCACCGTCGGCTCGGCCGACACGTTCGAGCGGCTGTGGAAGTCGCGGTTGCCGGGGATCGCGCTGAAACCGCTGCATTCGCAGCCGCGCGAAATTCCCTATGACGGCGAACGGCTGTGTCTGGAGCTGGACCAGAAGTCCGACCATTGGGCCGAGCTTGCCGGCGCGCCGGGCTTTGTGATCGGCGTTTCGGGGCAGCTGGAACGGGAACCACAGATCGACTGCTATGCGGTCATGCGGTGAGGCGATGAGCGACAAGGACGATCCTTTCGGTCTTTCCAACGACGCCGGGCGCACCCGCATCCGGCCGGTCCGCGCGCCGGGGGCAGCGGGTCCGGGGGCAGCCGGTCCGGCGACCGCAGGCCCGGGGACGGCGCAGCCGACCGGGGGCGGCTATGGCGGTGGCGGACCGCAACCCTATGGCCAGCCCCAGGCCTATGGCGGCGGCCAGGCGGGCGGCTTTGGCGCCGCCCCGGCGGGCCCCCCGCGCCTGCGCCAGTCGCGCGCCCATCCCAATGTCTTTGTCGCGGCCTTTGCGCCGCTTCTGGAACTGGCCCCGGAACTGGAACGCGCCGCCCCGCCCGGCCGCCCCGACAGTCTGCGCGTCCATCTCTGGGGCGCCCTGAACGAGGCGCGCGACAGTGCCGTCGGCATGGGCCTGCCCCTGACCCGCGCCAATCAGGGCGCCTGGTTCGTCGCCGCCCTTCTGGACGATATCGCGCTGAACACGCCCTGGGGCGGACAGGGCGACTGGCCGCGCCAGACGCTTGTGACCCAGCTTTCGGGCGAGGTCGACGCGGGCACCCGCTTTTTCGACCGGTTCGAGGAACTTCTGCGCTTTGCCAACCGCGACCCGCAGCTGATGGAACTGGGCTATCTCTGCCTTGGCCTGGGGTTTCGCGGCAAGCTCCGGATGCAGCCCGGTGGCGGCGAAAGCGCCATCATGGCGCTGCGCGCCCAGGCGGCGCGGGTGCTGAAGGATGTGGATGCGACCGAAACCGACCTGTCGCCGCGCTGGCAGGGCGTCGCCGCCCCGGACGAGCCGCGCCGCTTTGTCGTGCCGCTCTGGACGGTCGGGCTGGCGGCGGCGGGGATCATCACGGCGATCTACATGGGCCTTGGGCTGCAACTGTCGTCCAGGGCCAGCCAGCTTTACGCGCTGGCCGCGCTGATCCCGCCGAACGAACGGGCCGAGATCATCCGGCCCGCGCGCGAAACCGTGGCCCCGATGCCCGAGATCAAGGTCGATCCGATCCTTCTTGAACTTCTGCCGCTGTTCGCCGCCAAAGTGCCGCCCGACACCGGCCGCGCCGTCAAGGGGCGCGAGGATGCGTCGGTGACGGTCCTGCAGATCCAGGGCACCAGCCCCGAACTTTTCCGGTCCGCCAAGGCCGACCTGAACGAAGGCTACGGCCCGCTGATCACCGCCATCGGCCAGGTGATCGTCGAGAACGCCGATTTTGTCGGCAGGGTCACCGTCATTGGCCATACCGACAATGTCCCGGTCCAGCGGTCGAACCCCTTTGCCTCGAACCAGGGCCTGTCCGAGGCGCGCGCGGCGACGATCGCCGCCCTGCTGGTCGCAGCCGGGGTACAGGCCGATCTGGTCACATACGAGGGGCATGCCGACAGCGAACCGATCGGCGACAACGCAACCCGGGACGGGCGGGCCGAGAACCGCCGTGTCGAGATCAAGATCGAAAAGAAGCTCTGACCCATGCGCCTGATCAAAGCCATCTTCCGCTTCCTGTTTTCGCGCCGCCTGTGGATTTTCATCGGCATGGCGCTTTTGTGCGCGCTGATCTGGCTGTTTGGTCCCCTGGTGTCGGTCGGCGGCGCGGTGCCGCTGGAAAGCGATCTGTCGCGCGGGATCGCGGTCGGCGTGATCCTGATCCTCTGGCTTTTCTCGGTGCTGCTTGGCCAGTTGCGCGCCGCCCGCAAGAACCAGATGTTCGTCTCGGAACTGGCCGCACCCGTTGTGCAGGCAGCACCCAAGGCCGGCGAGGCCAATCTGGCCGAGATCAATCAGAAGTTTCAGGGCATCCTGAACGAGATGAAGCGCTCGAAGCTGGGCAACAGGAAGTTCCTGCGCGACATGCCCTGGTACATGATGATCGGTCCGCCCGGCACCGGCAAGACCACGGCGTTGCGGCAGTCGGGCCTGCATTTCCCGATTGATCTGTCGGACGATATCAAGGGCGTCGGCGGCACGCGCAACTGCGACTGGTTCTTTACCGAACAGGCGGTGCTGGTCGACACGGCGGGGCGCTATGTCCAGCAGGCCTCGGACCCCGAGGTCGATGCCGCCGAATGGGCGGGCTTTCTCGACATGCTGAAAAAGCACCGGGGGCGGCGGGCCCTGAACGGGGTCATCGTCTGCATGTCGATGCGCGAATTGCTGGGCCCCGAGGCCGACCTTCGCGCCCATGGCCGCGAGGTTCGCAAACGTCTGGGCGAGCTGCGCGAACGGCTGCAGATCCGGCTGCCGGTCTATCTGATGGTCACCAAATGCGACCTGATCCCGGGGTTCGAAGGCTTTTTCGCCGACCTGTCGACCCGCGACCGCGAACAGGTCTGGGGCGCGACGCTGGCCACCGACGCCCGCATCGATTCCGTGACGATCGAGCGTGAGAACCGCGCGCTGCTGGGCGCGCTGGAAAAACGGCTGGGCGCGCGGATGGCCGAAGATGCGGCCCTGCCGCAGCGCGCCGAGATCTTCCGCTTTCCGGCGCAGATGGAACGGGCCGAGGCGCCGATGAAGGTGCTGATCGACACGGTCTTCGGCGAAAGCCGCTATGAAGACAGCCCCTGGCTGCGCGGCTTCTACTTCACCTCGGCCACCCAGGAAGGCTCGCCCATCGACCGGCTTGTGGGCGAGATGGCGCAGGCCTACGGGCTTGGGGCGGAACCGCCGCTTCGCCGCGCCTATGCGGAGCCCCGGTCCTATTTCCTGCGCCGGCTGATCACCGACGTGATCTTTTCCGAGGCGGGCCTTGGCCTCTTCGACCGCGCGGCGGAAGAGCGGCGCAAATGGATCTGGCGGGGAACGATTGCGGGCGCGTCGCTGCTGACCGTGGTCGCGGGCATCCTCTTTCTGTTCTCATATCTGCGCTTTTCGGGTGCCATCAATGATCAGGAACGGCTGATCGCCGATCTGTCGGGCCGGCTGGCCAATGTCGCCGCCCGCCATGCGCCGACCGACCCCCTGGACCTTGACCTGGCGCTGGATGCGGCCACCACCGTCGATGCCGCCCGGACCGAGGTTCCGGCCAGCCCGCTGACGCTGATGGGGCCGACCGCCCGGGCCGAACTGACCGAGGCGCAGCGCATCGCCTATGACCATACGCTGCGCAATGTGCTGGAACCGCGCATGGTGGCGCTGCTCGAGGCGTCGATGTGGCGCAATATCCGCGACCCGGAATTCATGCTGGGCGCGCTGAAGGCCTATTACATGGTGACCGGCCTGGCACCCTATGACCGGGCGTTTCTGGCCAGCTGGTGGCAGGAAAGCCTGCCCGCCTATGCCGCGACCGACCCCTTCCCGACCGAGGCGGCGCTGGCCCACCAGCTGGCCGCCATCGACCGCATGGGCGGGGAAGAGGCCAAGATCGCCCATGACGGCGCGCTGGTGACCGAGGCGCTGCAAAGCATCTGCACCATTCCGCTGGCGGTGCGCGCCTATAACGGCCTGAAGCAGGACCCCGCAGTGACCGCGCTGCCCGACTGGATTCCGGCGGAAAAGGCCGGGCCGAACGGCGCGCGGGTTCTGACGCGGCTGTCGGGCAAGACGCTGCGCATCGGCCTGTCGGGCGCCTTCACCTATCAGGCCTTCAACGAGGTCATCCTGCCCCTGATCCCCGAGGTGGCGGCACAGGCCGCCCTTGACCGCGCGGTCTTCGCCGGGGGCTGCGGCGAAAGCTCGGACGCCTCGGTTGCGACGCTCGAAGCGGATATACTGAAGCTTTATGGCGACGATTTCATTGCGCAGTGGGACGGGTTCCTGCGCGATGTGCGGCTGGCCCCGATCTCGGACCTGACGGTGGCGACGGCGAACCTGAAGGATCTGGCCAGTGCCGACAGCACGCTGAAGCGGCTTTTGACGGCGGTGGTGGCCGAGACCGACCTGACGCGGGTGCCCGAAGGCGGGGCCGAGGTGCCCGCCGGGCTGGTCGGCAAGGCGGCGGCGAAACTTGGCAAACTGGGCAAGCTGGCCAAGGCGGGCGCCAAGATCGCCAAGACCGCCGGCGGCGCCGCCGGCCCGGTGCCGGGCGCCGACATTGCCGGGCATTTCGCGCCGCTGAAGGCGGTCATACTGGAAACCGACGGCGTGCCGCCCCTGATCACCGACGCCGAACTGGCGCTGACGGCACTGGCCAACGAACTTCAGACCGTCGCCGCCAGCCCCAACCCGCAAGAGGCGCTTCTGGCCCGGGGTGGCCTGCCGCAGCTGACCGGCGCCCTGGCCGAGGTGGCCAAGACCCTGCCCGACCCGGTCGATGACTGGATCGCCGGGATCGCGGGCGACACGATCTCGGTCACGCGCGAGGCGGTGATCGCCCAGCTGAACGCCCGCTGGCGCGCCGATGTGCTGCCCTTCTGCCAGTCGGCGACCACCGGGCGCTATCCCTTTACGCTCGACAGCGGGATCGACGTGAATGTCGCCGACTTTCAGCGGCTGTTCGGCCCGGGCGGGCTGATCGACAAATTCACCACCGACAATCTTCTGACCTATATCGACACGACCGTCCGCCCCTGGGTCTGGCGGTCGGATTTCGGGCTGGATGCGGCGACGCTGCAGCCCTTTGAACAGGCGCGGGTGATCCGCGACGGGCTGTTCCCCGGCGGCGCCGGGCCGATCATGACCTTTACGCTGGAACCGAAGGATCTGTCGGCCAATGCCAGCCGCGTGACGCTGAATGTCGATGGCCAGCAGATGGTCTATTTCAACTCGGCCGTGCGCCCGACGCCGATGACCTGGCCGGGGCCCGACAAGACCAACCTCATCTCGCTGTCCTTCGCGCCGCTGGACGGTTCGGCCGAGGCGATCTCGTCCGAAAACGGCTCGTGGGCCTGGCTGCGGCTGATCCGCAAGGGCCGGCTGAGCAAGACCGACCTGCCCGAACTGTTCCGCCTGACGCTGGGCGGCGGCGGCTATTCGGCGAATTTCGAGCTGAGGGCAAATTCGGTCGAAAACCCGTTCGACCTGTCGATGTTCGGCAATTTCCGATGCCCGGAGAAGTTCTGACCCCGCAGCCCGAAGGGCCCGATGACCGGCCCGGCACCGGCTTTTTCGGCAAGATCCCGGCGACGGGGGATTTCGTGGCGCGCGGCCTGCCGGACGGGTTCCGCCGCCATTGGGATGGCTGGATCACCCGCCATCTGGCGCCGCGCCAGCGCGCCGGGGCCGACTGGCCGCAGGGGGGGCTGCGCTTTCGGCTGGGGTCCGGCGGGCGGGTCGCCGCAGGGGTGATCCTGCCGTCGCGCGATGCGGCGGGGCGGCTGTTTCCGGTCAGCCTGATCCTGCTGGCCGACCAGCTGCCGCCGCCGGCAGGGCTTGACCCCTGGTGCGATGCGGCGGCGGGCCTTGACCTTGCCGCCATACCCGGCCCCGACGCCCTGTGGCTGGCGCTTGACGACCTGACGCCACCTTCGGGCGCCGGGCCGGACGCAGCGCTGACCCTCTGGACGCGGGCGGCCCCGCCCGGGCACTGCGACCCGGCCGATCCGGCCGGCCTTCTTGACCGGCTGTTGCCGCCGGTCAGTTCAGGTTGATCTTCGATCCCTTGCCGGTGATCTCGCCATCGGCCTTGATCCCGACCTTGCCCGAGGCCTTGATGGTGATGTCCTTGCCCTCGATCGTGATGGTCCCGTCCTTTTTCAGCACCACCGCCGCCGACCCGCATTTAAGCGAGAGGCTGTCGCCCGCCTCGACCACATAGTCCTTGCCGACCTTGATGCCCATCTTGCCGGCCACGTCGACCACATGATCCTTGGCCAGCTTTGTCGCCTGATTGCCGCTGACGGTGATCGCCTGATCCTTGCCGACGCTCAGCGTCTGGCCGCCGCCCACCTGAATGCCCTGATCGCCGCCGATCTGGGTCTGCTGTTTGCCGCCGATGCTGACGCTGTCGTCCGAGCCGATGGAATGGGTCTGGCTGGCGCCGACGGTGACAGAGCGGATGGCGCCGATGGTGTTTTCCTGTGCGCCGCCGACCGAGCGGGTTTCATTCGCGCCCACCGTGTCGACGCGGGCAGCGCCGACGGTCACGGTCTGGGCCAAGGCGACGGTCTGGCTGTGGTTCGCCCCGATGGTTTCCGTCGAATTCGCGCCGACCGAGATGGTTTCGTTCGACCCGACTGTCAGTGACCGGTTCGATCCGACCGTCTCGTCATCGTTGACGCCGATCGACACCGACCGGTTGTTGCCGACGCTGACCGCCTTGTTGTTGGCGACGCTTTCGGTCCGGTCATGGCCGATCGACTGCTGCGCGTCATGACCGACATCTTCGGCGAAGTCATTGCCGATCCGGCGGCTTTCATTGTGCTTGACCAGTTCGTTATGGTCCTTTTCGGCCTGAAAATAGACCTCTTCCGAGCCCTTCTTGTCCTCGAACCGCAGTTCGTTCCAGCCGCCGCCGCCGGGCGACGAGTTGGACTTCCAGCCCGACTGGGTGGCATTGCCGGGCAGGCCATAGGGCGGCATCTGTTCGGCATTGTAGACCCGGCCGGTGATGATCGGCTGATCGGGGTCGCCGTCCAGAAAGTCGACGATCACCTCCTGGCCGATGCGGGGAATCTGGATGAAGCCCCAGCCCGCCCCGGCCCAGACCGAGCTGACACGGATGAAGCAGGTGGTGTTTTCATTCTTCTTGCCGTCGCGGTCCCAGAAGAACTGCACCTTCACCCGCGAATATTCGTCGGTAAAGATTTCCGACCCCGCCGGGCCGACCACAACCGCCGTCTGCGGCCCGCGCATCACCGGATGCGGCGTGCGCCGCGCCGGACGATAGGTGGCGGCGGCCGGTTGCAGGCGCAGGGTCACGACATAGCCTTCCAGCGCCCGGTCCGGCGGCGGCGCATCGTCAGCGGCGGCCAGATGGTCGCGGGCGGTCAGCGGCAGGCGCTCGCTCTGGCCCGAGCGGACCTGATCATCCCAAAGCCGGTAGTCGGCGCGCAGCACCAGATATTCGGCATTCTCCGCCTCGCGCGGGAACAGCGTCAGCTTGAACGTCGCCCCGGACCAGAGCGGCCGCGCCGTGCCGCGTGCGGCCACCAGCGTTGCGGGCGCCTGCAACGCCTCGAGCCGGATCGCGGCCAGCTTGTCGCCGCGCGCATGTTCGACGTAATGGCCAGGATATTCGTAATGCTCGCCGCCGTCGCCCTTGTGCCCCAGCGGCGCCTCGGCCCGTGACATCAGGTCGGACGAGGGCTTCTTGAAATCATAGTCGGTCTGGGCAAACTTTCCCGGCCGGACCGACGTCTGGGGCAGCCATTGGGTGATGAAATCGCCCTCTTTGAAACTGACGCGGCTGTCGGGTTCATACGGCAGCTCTTCGGCGCCGGGCGCCGGTTTCAGGTCGGCGCTGCGGTCGGCCAGCACCATCGTATGACCGTCATCGGCATGTTCGAAATAATAGAAGATGCCCTCGTGCTGCATCAGCCGCTGGGCAAAGTCGAGGTCGCTTTCCCCGTACTGCACGCAATAGTCGCGCGGCTTGTAAGAGGCCTTCAGCCGGTTGTCGAATTTGGCCGTGTCATAGGCGCCGAAAACCTTTTCCAGAATCTGCGGGACGGTGAGGTTCTGAAAGATGCGGTTGTCGGTCCGGGTCGACAGAAACCACAGCCAGGGCGCGATGGTCAGCCGGTAATAGGCATAGTCGTCGCGGATTTCGTGCAGGCCGAAGCTGACGCCAAGCCCGTGGAAAAAGCGCGCGGTCTCGCCCGTCACCTCGATCAGCACCGGCTGGCCCAGAACGTCGGCGGCCTGCAGTTCCAGATCCTTGCTGGAAAACAGCAGGTCATACTGAAACGGATGGCCGATCTCGTCGAACCCTTCCATTTCGGCGAACCAGATCTCGGGCGCGAAGGCACCGATCTTCAGATGGATCTCTCGTTCGGAAGCCACGGTCTTCGCCCTTTCGCTACAGGCCGGAAGAAGCAGGGTTCTGGTCGCAATCCCTGCCAGTATAGTGCATTTTCCGCCCCCGCATCAGACTGGAATTCCGCTATAGGACCGGCGGACAGGCAAAGCCCCGGATCAGCCCGCGCCGCGCCAGCGGGTTGTTGGCCGAGCCGAAGCCCAGTTCGACGAACAGCCGGGCCGGGCCGGTTTTCAGATCGACCAGAAAGCGCTGGCCATCGTCGCGTTCCCGCAGGCGAAGCGGCAGCAGAAGCCGCATCAGCCCCCAGGGCCCCGCCTCTTTCAGCAGCGCCTCGCCCTCGGGCGTCTTGAAGCTGACCTCGACCCCGGCTTCGGGCGCGGTCCCGGGCCAGGACAGCGACAGGCTGTCAGTGCCGGTGTCGACGATCCCGCCCGCCCCGCCGACGGCGACGAATGCCTCGCCCTTGGCGGCCAGCGCGGTCAGGGTGAAGTCGGCGGCCAGGCGGCCGTCGGGGGCGAACAGTCCCCCGGCCAGCGCGTCGGCGCGGCGGAAGAACTCGGCGCTTTCCGGGGTCAGGCCGGAAAAGCGCGCCTCGGGCTTCCAGCGCCATTCCGGGCCGGATCGGTCGATATAGGCTTCGGCCCGGCTGTGGAAGAACCGCGCAAGCGCGCCCCCCGGCGCCAGAAGTTGTGCCACGGTGGCCGGATCGGCATCCTGTCCGGCGGGGTCAAAGGGGAACCGCCCCTCGATCCCGGTCTTGCAAAGCGGCAGAACCTCGGCCTGCCAGGCCCGGGTCAGGGGGTTGGTCAGCATGTCGGCATGGGCCTCGGCGGTCTGGGCCAGCGCATCCTCGACGATCTGCACCACGACGGTCGGCGCCTGCCGCAGGGCCGCGATCGACTGGGCGCGGTCCTGAACGCTCATCAGCCGCTGCAGGCCGGTCTCGGCGTCGCGGTCGATGGTGCCAAGCGCCACGTTCAGCGCCGCGAAGATCGCCGATATGTCGGCCATGTGGCCCTGTTCGACATACTGGATCATCGGGCCAAAGCGCGTGGCGACCGAGATTTGCAGGTCATGCGCCCTCAGCCGGTCATTGCCGCCGACCTCGTTCCAGACGTCGCGGAACAGCGTGGCCAAAGGCGTGTCGGCGGCGCTGAGCCGGCCCGAGACCATGATCGCCGCCTCGGGGTCGACAAAGGGGCGGACGCGCAGATCGCCGATGAAGGCGGCCCAGCGGTCCAGCGTTTCGCCCTGAAGCCGGGCCATGATCAGGTCGGGCGTGTCATTGTGGCTGGCAAGTGCGGCGCCCGGGAACAGCCGCGCCGCCTCGGCCCGCGCTGTCTGCACCGCGACACCGGCACCCACGTCACGGGCATAGGTCCAGCCGTCGGCGGTGAACAGTCCCGGGATCGGGTCGGTCAGCGCCCGGCCGGACCGGCGTTGCAGGACATCGGCAAGGCCGGGGATCTTGTCGGGCAACCGCCAGCCGGACAGGCCCGCAGCCCCGGCGCTGCGCAGAAGTTCCAGAAAGGCGCGGTCGGGTTCGTCCGCCTCGGCCGCAAAGCCGCGGGCCTGATCCATCAGTTCGGGGTCGGGCTGCGGTAGTCCGGCAAAGGGCGGGGTCAGGGCCTGCACATGCGGGGCAAGCGCGGCCAGCAAAGGCTCGCCCTCGCCCCGGGCGGCAAGCCAGCCCGCCAGATAGTCGGGCGCGAAATCGGCGCTGCCCGACAGGATCGCCCAGGCCCGAAGCGTGTCGTAAAGCGTGACCGGATCGCCCTCGGTGGCGATGGCGTCGTCGACGGCCCGCGCCAGCGCCCCGGGCAGATGCCGGTTGACGGCGGCGCGGTAGGCGGCATCGGCGGCCCGGGCGGCATCCCAGCCGCCGACCCCGGCGAAAAGGCGGATCGGCGCGTGACCCGCCTGCGCCGCAACCCGGTCGCGGGCCTCGGCCAGTCGGCCCAGCCGTTCGGCAAGGTCGGGAAACGGGCCGGGACGGTCCAGCCCCTCGGCCAGCGCGTCGGCGGCGAAGACCGCGCGAAGCTGCGCATGGAACCGCCATTCGACATAGCCCGCCCATCCCGCCACCGCCGCCATGAAGGCAAGGACCAGAACCGCCACCATCCCCGTCCAGTTCGGCCCGGTCGAGCGGTCGAACCGCGTCCGCGTTCCGGCCAGCTCGGCGCCGCAATGGTCAAGAAACGCCGCAGCCGAGGCGAAGTCCGGACCAGCCGCCCGGGCGCGGCGGGCGAAATCGGCCAGCTGGTCGGCCGTCATGTCCCGCCCGTCGAAAAGATGCCGCAAGGCCCCCGCCGCCCAGGCCGCCAGATCAAGCGTCCGGTTCGCCCGCGCCCCCTGATCCAGCAGCAGCGCCAGCGCCAGACGCGCGGGCGGGATCGCGGCGGGCTTGCCCCCGGCCCGGGCCAGATCGACACCGAACCGGTCAAGCGCCGCCGCCGCCTCGCGGATCAGGTCGGGGACAGCGCGGCCGCGCACGGTTTGCAGCGCTTCGGCCATCCGCAGGACAGGCCGGGCCGCCGACAGAAACGGTTCGGCCTGATTTCCCGCTGCATCTTCACGGCTGGCCATCGGTCACAGCTTTCCCTCGGCCTGCCACCGGCGCAGCGTCTCTTCGCCGACCTCGAAATGCATGCTGTCCTCGCGGTTGTAGACGGCGCCCCAGAACCAGCCCTCGTCATTGAAATATTCCGCCAGGATCAACAGGCCGAACTGCGTGCCGCCATCGGCGAACGGGTCAAGCTGCCCCTCAAGCGTCAGGTCGATCGCGGTGCCCCAGGAATGGTTCGACACCGACGTGGTCGACCCCCGGATGAACCGCGCGCAGATGGCGCCCGCCGTCCCGACCTTGGCGTAAATGTCGGGGTCGCTTTCCTTGAGCCGGTTCAGCACCTTTTCCAGACTGTCGAGCGCGGGGCGCAGCATCGTCACGGTGATCGGCCCGACCGCGCGTGTGTCCATCAGCCCCTTCAGATGCGGATTGGTGACCGGCTGGCATTCGGTGCTGTAGCTGTCGCGCGGCGGGCCCAGAAGTTCCATCATCACCTTGTTCTTCGGCTGGGTGACGCCCTTGTTGAACCGCGTCTTGGCCAGCCGCATCGCCTCGGTCAGATCGGCGGTGGGCACCTCGGTCTCGAAATCCTCGTCAGGCAGGGTGGCGGCGGCTGCGGGGCCCGTCGCCTGCGTCGCGGGTTCGGCCGCGGGGGCGCGGTTGGCGATCAGGCTCATCTCTTCGCGCAGGCGCGCCAGATCGGCCCTGGTCTCGCCCAGCGCCGCCTCGACCCCGGCGCGGGCCTCGGCCTCGGCCTGAAGCGCCGCTTCCAGCCGGGTAATGCGCAGTTCGGCGCCGCTGTCGGCGGTCTGAAGCAAGGTCGTCACAACCGCAAAGACGATCGCCGCGATGATCACGCCGATGGCGACGATCACGGGGGCGATCAGGTTGCCTTCACGCATTCACCGGCCCCTTCAACTGTCGCCGACGTCGATCACGATGACCGAGACATTGTCCGGCGCGCCATTGTCCAGCGCCTCGCGGATCAGGCCCTGCGTCGCGTCGAACGGATCGGGGTTGGCGGCCAGAATGGCCTCGATCGTGCCGTCATAGACGCAGCGCGGCAGGCCGTCGGAACACAAGAGCAGCCGGTCGCCCTGAACAAGCGGCTGGCCGATCAGATCAATCTCGATGTCCGGTCCGCCGCCGACCGCGCGGGTGACGATATGCGATTCCGGGTGGTTCTCGGCCTCGGACGCCGACAACTCGCCCCGGTCGACCAGCGACTGGACAAGCGTATGGTCGCGCGTCAGCATCCGCAGCCGCCGCCCGCGCATCAGATAGGCGCGGCTGTCGCCGACCCAGGCCAGATGCGCGACAGCCCGGTCAACGATCACCGCCACCACGGTCGATCCCATCTGGCCATAGCCCGCCTGCGACGCCCGGGCGATCACCCGGCGGTTCGCCTCGCCCAGCCGCGACAAAAGCGCGTCGCCGGGGTTTTCGTCGTCGTCGATGGTTTCAAGGCAGTCGATCACCATGTCCGAGGCGACATCGCCATGGCCATAGCCGCCCATCCCGTCGGCCACCGCCCAAAGGCGGCCGGTCGGGTCGGTCAGGATCGCATCCTCGTTGCGTTCGCGCACCCGGCCGCGATGGGTCAGGCCGACGCCATGGGCGCGGGGCGGGATCGGGGCACGCAGCGGCACAAGCGTGGTCGGGCTGGTCATGTGGTTCCTGTCCAGGCGGGGGCGGCCAGATCGGGACTTCGGCGCCCGGCCAGTTCGGGGCACGCGAAAGCTGTGAATTGAACTCGCGCCTATCCTAGCGTAAACTGTCGCAGCATTTAACATATTTTTGCGGAGCACGCCCATGCGCTGGTCTTTCGGACTTATTGCCTGCCTCGCGACCCTGGCCGGCCCCGCCCTTGCCGAGGAACTGAGCGATGATGCCCTGCTGAAGCTGTTCAAGGCGCAGCGCGATGCGTTCAGGGCGGCGCAGAGCAGCGGCCTGGGCAAGACCCGCGGGCTGACGCTGGTGACGGTCGATTCCAGCACCACCGCAGCGGCGGCGGGCACGATGACGACCCTGCTGCCCGAGGGGCAGGCCGCTGACACGGCGGCCGGGACGACGGGCGCGACGGCGGGCGAGACGGCGGCAACCGGCACCACGGTCGCGGCGGCGACAACGAAAGACCCGGTGGTCTTTGGCGCGCTGGCGCCCGAGTTGCAGGTCAATGTGAACATCAAGTTCGACTTTGACAGTGCCGCGCTGAACGATGGCCAGAAGCCGCTTCTGGCGCAGCTTTGCACGGTGATGAAGGGCAGCGACATCGGGCTGTTCCGCATCATCGGCCATACCGACGCCTCGGGCGGCGACGCCTATAACCAGAAACTGTCGCTGCTGCGCGCCGAAGAGGTCCGCCGCTATCTGGTCAGCGACTGCGGCATCGCCGCGACCCGGCTGGAGGCGATGGGCGTGGGCGAGAAGTTTCTGGCCGACGAGGGCGATCCCAAGGCCGCCGCCAACCGCCGGGTCGAGTTTCAGGCGCTGAGCTGACCGTCAGCCGTTTGCGACGCGGAATGTCGCGCGGATAGCGGACCCGGCGCCCCCGCCTCGCCGACAAAGGCCGAAAGGCGCGGGCGGGCGGGCATGCTGGACGGGCGGACATTCGATTTCATCATCGTCGGCGCCGGGTCGGCGGGCTGCGTCCTGGCCGAGCGGCTGTCGGCCAGCGGCCGCCATTCGGTGCTGGTGCTGGAAGCCGGCGGGACGGACCGGCGGTTCTATGTCCAGCTGCCGCTGGGCTATGGCAAGCTGTTCTACAACCCGGCCGTCAACTGGATGTATCAGGCCGAGCCCGACCCCGGGCTGGCCGGGAACCGCGACCACTGGCCGCGCGGCAGGCTTCTGGGCGGCTCCTCCTCGATCAACGCCATGGTCTGGATACGCGGACACCCGTCCGACTATGACGACTGGGAAGCGCTTGGCAATTCGGGCTGGGGCTGGCAGGCTGCGCGCGCCGCCTATCGCGCGATCGAGGACAACGAGGCGGGCGCCGACGACTGGCGCGGTACGGGCGGGCCGCTGTTCATCTCGGCCAACCGCCGTGACCTGCATCCATTGTGCGAGACCTTCATCCGCTCGGCCGCCGCCACCGGCCTGCCCCGGAACGAGGATTTCAACGGCGCGTCGCAGGAAGGTGTCGGCATCTATCAGATGACGATCCGCAATGCCCGCCGCAATTCGGCCGCCCGCGCCTTTCTGCGCCCGGCGATGCGGCGGGCGAATGTCACGGTCCTGACCCATGCGCAGGCGACGCGGGTGCTGTTTGACGGGCGCAGCGCCATCGGCGTCGAGTACCGCCACAAGGGCCGCCTCGTCTCCGCGCGGGCGGGGCGCGAGGTGATCCTGTCGGGCGGTGCCATCAACACGCCGCAGCTTCTGATGCTGTCGGGTGTCGGGCCTGCGGGGCACCTGCGGGATCACGGGATCGCGGTGGTGCAGGACAATGCCAATGTCGGCCAGCATCTGAACGACCATCAGGGCATCAACTACACCTGGCGGATGAAGGTGCCGACCTACAATGACCTGCTGCGGCCCTGGTGGGGCAAGCTCTGGTCGGGCCTGCAATATTTCGCCACCGGAACCGGGCCGCTGGCCAAGTCGATCAACCATGGCGGCGGATTCTTCCGCACCTCGGCCGATCTGGCGCGGCCGAACATGCAGCTGTACTTTCAGGCCTTTTCGACCCTGCTGCCCCGCGCGGGCGAGCGGCCCCTGCTGACGCCCGATCCGTTTTCGGGCCTGTCGATCGGCCTGTCGAACTGCCGTCCGACCAGCCGCGGCGCGATCACCCTGACCTCGGCCGACCCGTTTTCCCATCCGAAGATCACCGCCAATGCCTTTTCCACCGACCATGACGTTGCCGAGATGCTGCTGGCGGTGAAGGTCCTGCGCCGGATCGCCGCCGAGGACCCGATCCGGTCGCTGATCGCCGAGGAACTGCGCCCGGGGCCCGAGGTCCGGACCGACGAGGCGCTGATCGCCGACTTCCGCGCCCGGTCGGGGACGGTCTATCACCCGTCCTGCACTGCCCGGATGGGGCCGGACCCCGCCCGCGCCGTCGTCGATCCCGACCTGCGTGTCCACGGCCTGTCCGGCCTGCGGGTCTGTGACGCTTCGGTCTTTCCAACGCTGATCGGCGGTAATACCAATGCGCCAAGCATGCTTGTGGGCTGGCTGGGCGCGGCGCGGATATTGCAGCCGGTCTGAGGGACGCGGGCGGGAAGGAACCGATGAGCTATCTTCTGGGCGTCGATACCGGCGGCACCTATACCGACGCGGTTGTCCTGCACGAGGGCGAGGACCGCGTTGTCGCCTCGGCCAAGTCGCTGACAACGCGCCCCGATCTGGCGCTGGGCGTCGGCCGGGCGATTGATGCGGCGATTGAAAAGGCCGCAATCCGGGCGGCGGATGTGGCGATGGTGTCGCTGTCGACCACGCTCGCCACCAATGCGCTGGTCGAGGGGCAGGGCGGGCGGGTCGCGCTGTTCTTCATCGGGTTCAACGAGGCCGAGCTGGGCCGCGCCGGCCTGTCCGAGGCGATGAAGGGCGATCCGGTCGTCCGGATCACCGGCGGCCACAGCCATGCGGGCATGGAAAAACATCCGCTCGACCTTGACCATGTCCGGGCCGAGGCGGCGCGGCTGGGGCCCGAAGTGACGGGCTTTGCCGTGGCCTCGGCCTTTGCCACCCGCAACCCGGCGCACGAACTGGCGGCGCGCGACGCGATCCGGGCTCTGACCGGGCGGCCGGTCAGCACCTCGCACGACCTGTCCGCCGGGCTGAACGGCCCGCGCCGGGCGCTGACGGCGGTGCTGAACGCGCGGCTGATCGGCATGATCGACCGGCTGATCTCGGCCTGCGAGGCGCATATGCAGGCGCGCGGCATTGCGGCGCCGCTGATGGTGGTGCGGGGGGATGGCGCGCTTGTGTCGGCCGCGCTGGCGCGGGAAAAGCCGATCGAGACGATCCTGTCCGGCCCCGCCGCCTCGATCGCCGGGGCCAGCTGGCTAACGGGCGAACAGGACGCGCTGGTCAGCGACATTGGCGGTACGACCACGGATGTCTGCCTGCTGAAGGATGGCAAGCCCGCCATCGACCCGATGGGCGCGCGGGTCGGGGCCTTTCGCACCATGGTCGAGGCGGTGGCGATGCGCACCACCGGCCTTGGCGGCGACAGCGAGGTGCATCTGATCGAAGGCCTGCAGACCCGTCTGCAGCTTGGACCCCGGCGGCTGATGCCGGTGGCGCTGGCGGCGCGCGATTGCCCCGATCTGGTGCATCAGGCGCTGGATCAGTGGCTGGCGGCGGATGCGCCGACCGAACATGACGGGCGCTTTGCCTTTCCGATGTGGGCCGATGCGCCGCCCCCGGGCCTGACCGCGCGCGAGGCTGCCGTGGCCGGGCGGCTGGCGGACGGTCCCTTGCGGCTGAGCGATGCGGTCCGGACCCGGCTGGAACATCCGGCGCTGATGAAACTGGTGGCGCGCGGCGCCGTGATGATCGCCGGTGTGACGCCCTCGGACGCCAGCCATGTTCTGGGGCGGCTGGACAGCTGGGACGACGGTGCCGCGCGCAAGGCCGTGGCCCTGTTCGGCCGCCGCCGCAACGGCCGTGGCGACCGGATCGCGGCAGGCCCCGAGGATCTGGCCCGCCGCATCGTCGCGCAGCTCGAGGCGCAGACGATGGATAGCCTGCTTGAGGCCGCCTTTGACGAAGACAGCTATGACTGGGGCGACGAGGCGGCGGACCGGCTGGCCCGCCATGCCCTGACCCGCGCCGGGCTGGCGCAGCATCGCGGGGTTCTGAACCTGTCGCTGTCCTTGGGCGTACCGGTCATCGGCCTTGGCGCCTCGGCCCCGAACTACTACGCGCCCTTGGGCGACCGGCTGGGAACGCGGATGATCCTGCCCGAACATGCCGGTGTCGCCAATGCCATCGGCGCCGTCGTCGGGCAGGTGTCGATGGTGGTCAGCGGTCTGGTCTCGGCCCCCGGTCCGGGGGTCTTTGCGGCGCATCTGCCCGATGGCCCCAAACGCTTTGCCGACCGTGACGCGGCCCTGTTTGCGCTGGAACAGAGCCTTTCCGCCGAGGCCGAGGCCCGCGCCCGCGCCTCGGGGGTCGAGGAGGTGCGGCTGAACCTGACGCGCGACATTTCCGAGATCGAGGTCGAGGGTCAGCCGATGTTCATCGAGGCAAAGGTCCGGGTCACCGCACAGGGCCGCCCCCGGATCGCGGTCGGTTAGGCGGGCACGATGTTCAGGCTGCGCGGCAGGTCCGACAGGATCACCGGCCCTGCGTCGGTCAGGTAGACGATATCCTCAAGCCGGACGCCGAAGCGCCCTTCAAGATAGATCCCGGGCTCGATCGAAAAGACATTGCCGCGCCGCAAGGGCTGATCGGCGGTGGCGGTGATATAGGGCGGCTCGTGGATGTCGATGCCAAGACCGTGGCCGGTGCGGTGCAGGAAGCGCGGGCCATATCCGGCGGCGGTGATCACGCCGCGCGCCGCGGCATCGACCATGCGGGCCGGGGTGCCGGGGCGTGCGGCGGCAAGGGCGGCCTGAACCGCCCGCTCGACGACGTCGGCCACCAGCAGAAACTCAGGCTCCGGCGTGCCGAACCAGCCCATCCGGGTCATGTCGCTGGGATAGGACAGGTGCCGCCCGCCGACGTCGATCAGCACGGCCATCCCCGGCGCCAGCCGGGTCTCGCCGGTGTGATGGTGGGGGTAGGCGCCATTGGCGCCGAAGCCGACGATGACGAACTCGGCCGCAGCACCTTCGGCGGCATAGGCCGCGCGGATGATGCGGCCAAGCTCGGCCTCGGTCATCCCGGCCCTGAGCGACCGGAAGGCCAGCTGGCTGACACGGTCGTTCAGCTGCGCGCTGGCCTTCAGCAGCCGAAACTCGCCCTCGTCCTTTTCGGCGCGCAGCCAGCCGACCGTCAGATCGGTGAACTGCCGCGTCGCCTGTGGCAGCCGGTCCAGCACCCGCAGCGCGAAGTCGGCACGCATCGCCTCGTCTATGGCCAGCGACCTGACCGGCCCGCAGGCCGCGAGCAATGCGGCAAGGGCGGCGTCCGGCCCGTCTTCGTCCTTCCAGGCGTGAAAGGGCAGATCGGTCGCCTGCCTGACGGAATCGGCATTCAGCGCCGGCATCAGGAACCCCGCATAGGACGGGCTGACGCAAAGCAGCACCGGCCGTTCGTCGCCATGCGGGTCAAGACCCGCAAGCCAGCGCATGTGGCTGGTCGGGCCGAGAACCACCAGATCGGTCCCGACCGCCGCCATCCGTTCCCTCAGCCGCGCGATCCTTGTGCCTGCCCAGTCGTCCATGCCGCTTACCCCCTGTCCTTCAGGCCGAACACAACGCCGACCGCCGCCAGCAGCCGGTCCATGTCGGCGGCGCTGTTGTAGCCCTGCACCGAAAAGCGCAGGCAGACCTGATCGTGCCAGCGACAGACCGGAACCTCGATCCCGTGATCTGCCAGCAGGCGGTCGTGCAGGGCGGCGGGGTCGCAGGATGGCAGGGGTACGGCGATCATCTGCGGGGCGCGAAAGGCGGCAGCGCCAAAAAGCGCGCCGCCGGTCAGGCGCAGGATGCGGGCGGCGGTTTCCTCGGCCAGCAGGGCGCAGCGGGCGGCGACCTGATCCCAGCCCTGGGCAGCGCGAAAGGACAGGGCCGCCGGAACCGTCAGAAAGGCCGCCGGATCGCGGGTGCCCTGAAACTGGAACGCGTCCTGAAAGGCCGTGCCGCCGAAGGGGCCGGTCGCCGCAGCCGCTGCGGTCCAGCCGTGGCTGATCAGGGCGGGCGTCAGCAGGGGCTGCACCTCGGGGCGGGCATGCAGGAAGGCCGCACCTTTGGGGGCCATCAGCCATTTGTGGCAATTGCCGGCATAGAAGTCGGCACCAAGCGCGTTCAGGTTCAGCGCGATCTGCCCCGGCGCATGGGCGCCGTCGATCACCGTCCAGATGCCGCGCGCCCGTGCCCGCGCGATCAGGTCGGCCAGCGGAAACACCAGCGCCGTGGCCGAGGTGACGTGGCTGAGGAACAGGACGCGGGTGCGGTCCGTCACCGCCGCCATCAGCCGCGCGGTGAAATCGGCAGCCGAGGTCAGGGGCACCGGGACAGCCACCCGGCGGATCAACGCGCCGCGCCGCGCCGCCACATAGGCCCAGGTCTTGTCGAGCGCGCCATATTCGTGATCGGTCGTCACGATCTCGTCCCCCGGCGACAGGGGCAGGGACCGCGCCACCGCATTCAGCCCGGCCGTCGCATTCACCACCGGCACAAGATCGTCGGGTGCGGCGCCAAGACAGGCACCCAGCCGGACACGCACCTCGGCAAAGCGGCGGGCCAGATGGCGGGGGTCAAGAAAGGCGACGGGCTGGCATTCCAGCCGCAGCTGCCAGTCCTGATAGTCGGCAAAGACCGGACGCGGACAGGCGCCGTAAGAGCCGTGGTTCAGGAAGGTGACATCCGGGTCAAGAAGGAAAAGCGCCTTCAGATCATCCGCCATCGCCCCCACCCGTCCAGCCTGTCCCGCCTAGCGCCAGTCCAGCACAACCTTGCCCGAAAGCCCAGACTGCATCGCCGCAAACCCGTCGCGGAACTGATCGACGCCGAAGCGGTGGGTGATGACCTTGCGCACATCAAGGCCGTTTTGCAGCATGGCGATCATCTTGTACCAGGTCTCGAAAATCTCGCGCCCATAGACGCCCTTGATGGTGATCGCCTTGAAGACGATGCGGCTCCAGTCGACGGGGCTTTTGCCCGGCGGAATGCCCAGCATGGCGATGCGGCCGCCCATGACCATCGCCTCGACCATCTGGTCAAGCGCCATCTGGTTGCCCGACATTTCCATGCCGACATCGAAGCCCTGCGCCATCTTCAGCCGCGCCTCGACATCCTTCAGGCTTTCGCGCGCGACATTGACCGGCACGACATCGGCGACCTGCGAGGCAAGGTCGAGCCGGGCCTGATTGACATCGGTGATCACCACATGGCGGGCGCCGACATGGCGGGCAACGGCGGCGGCCATGATGCCGATCGGACCGGCGCCGGTGATCAGCACATCCTCGCCGATCAGATCGAACGAAAGGGCGGTGTGGACGGCATTGCCCAAGGGGTCGAGGATCGCGCCGATCTCGTCGTCGATCTCGTCGGGCAAGGGCACGACGTTGAAGGCGGGCAGACGCAGATATTCGGCAAAGGCGCCGGGTTCATTGACGCCGATGCCCCGGGTTTCGGGGTCGAGGTGAAATTTGCCGGACCGGCTCTGGCGGCTTTGATGGCCGATCAGATGGCCCTCGCCGGAACAGCGCTGCCCGATCCTGAGGTCGGTGACATTGCGGCCCAGCCCGACGATCTCGCCCGCGAATTCGTGGCCGGTGACCAGCGGCACCGGTACGGTCCGCGCCGCCCAGTCGTCCCAGTTCCAGATGTGAATGTCGGTGCCGCAGATGCCGGTCTTGTTGATGCGGATCAGCACATCGTCGGGGCCGATCTCGGGCACCGGACGCCGTTCCATCCAGAGGCCGGGTTCGGGGCGGGATTTGACCAGGGCCTTCATCTCGTTCGACATCATAGTGCCCCCACGGCTTTGCCCGCGTCGCGGAAGGCGTCGAGCGCCCGGTCAAGGTCGGCGCGGGTCAGGCGGGCATTCATCTGGGTGCGGATGCGGGCCTGACCGTTCGGGACGACCGGAAAGAGGAAACCGGCGACATGGACGCCGCGGTCGAAAAGCGCGGTCGCCATG
>CAZORV010000003.1:0-5833 GCA_964582215.1 uncultured Frigidibacter sp. | reverse complement strand
AGGGCGGCATCGCCCAGCATCACCGGGATGATCGGATGTTCGCCCGGCAAAAGCCGGAACCCGGCATCGGCCAGCCCCGCGCGCCAGTAGCCGGCATTGCCGGAAAGCTGCGCCCTCAGGTCATCGGCACCCTCGACGATATCGAGCGCGGCAAGGCCAGCCGCCACCACGGCCGGCGGCAGCGCGTTCGAGAAAAGATAGGGCCGCGCCCGCTGACGGAGCAGGTCGATCACCGGCTGCGGCCCGGCGACATAGCCGCCAAGCGCGCCCCCGAGCGCCTTGCCGAGGGTGCCGGTCATGATGTCGACCGTGACCCCGGCATGGGCGGGCGTGCCGCGCCCCTGTGGCCCGATGAAGCCGGTCGCGTGGCAATCATCGACCATCACCAGCGCCTCGTACCTTTCGGCCAGCGCGGTGATGTCGCGAAGGTTGGCCAGATAGCCGTCCATCGAAAAGACCCCGTCGGTGGCGATCATGACGAAACGCGCACCCGCCGCCCGCGCCGCCTTCAGCTGCGTCTCGAGATCATCCATGTCCGAGTTGGCATAGCGATAGCGCTGCGCCTTGCACAGGCGGATGCCGTCGATGATCGACGCATGGTTGAGACTGTCGGAGATGACCGCGTCCTCGGGCCCCAGAAGCGGTTCGAACAGGCCGCCGTTGGCGTCGAAACAGGCGGCGAACAGGATCGCGTCGGCTTTGCCAAGGAAGGCGGCGATCCTTTGTTCCAGCGCCCGGTGCAGGTCTTGCGTGCCGCAGATGAAGCGGACCGAGGCCATCCCGTAGCCATGATCCGCCATCGCCGCACCTGCCGCCGCCACCAGTCGCGGGTCGTCGGCAAGGCCGAGGTAATTGTTGGCGCAAAGGTTGAGCATGTCGCGCCCGGCGATGCGGACATGGGCGCCCTGGGCCGAGGTGATTTCACGCTCGCGCTTCAGAAGGCCGGCGGCTTCGATCCCGGCGAGCGTGTCGCGGATCCGGGCGAGGAAAGCGGCGTTTTCCGACATGGCAGATTGTCCTCCGGTATGATGGAATATTCCGTCAGGCAGGCAGATTTGTCAATATGGCGGATGCGGCTCCATGATGACGGACGTTCTTCCGGGAAGGGGGCGAGGGGCCAGCCCCTCGCGCTCCCCGGAGTATTTGGACAAAGAAAAAGCCGTCAGGCGGTCGGGGTAAAGTGGGCAGTCAGCTGTTCTGGACGATCAGGATGGCGCGGGCGGGGCCTTCGGCGCCGATGCGGTGGGGACGGTCGGCGAAATAGCGGGCGGTGTCGCCGGTGGCGAGGCGGCGTTCCTCCTCGCCCGAGGTGACGGTGACGGCGCCTTCGAGGACGGTCAGATGTTCGCGGCAGCCGGGGCTGTGGGCGTCCGAGGCGAGAAGCCCGTCGGCGGCGAAGGACAGTTCATAGACCTCATGTTCGCCGGCGGCCTCGGCGGGGCTGAGGATGCGGATCCGCACGCCATGGCCGCGACCGCTGATGGTCGGGGCGGCTTCGGCGCGGATCACCTCGATTCCCGGGGCGGTCTTGCCTTCGATCAGGCCGGCGAAATCGACCTGCAGCGCCTGGGTCAGGTTCCAGAGTGTCGCGACGGTCGGGCTCGATTCGCCGCGTTCGATCTGGCTGACCATCGAGCGGCTGACGCCCGAGAGCCGCGCCACCGCGTCAAGGCTGAGCCCCTTGGACTTGCGCGCAGCCTTCAGGGACGCGGCGAGCCGGTCGTGGATGTCGGGTCGGCTGTTCATGACGGCGCGAGAGTGCGGTGATTTGCCCAGCCGGTCAACCCGGCAAGTTGTCAGCGCCGGTCAACCCGGCAAGTTGTCAGCGCCGGTCAACCCGGCAAGTTGTCAGCGCCGGTCAGCCCGGCAGGTTCGCGGTGCCGTCGGGATCGGCCGCCTCGTCCGCAAGCCAGCTGCGGAAGGCCTGCAGCGGCGGATACCAGGCGCCGACCCGGGGCCAGACGAGGTAGTAGGACCCGTCGCCCGGCGCCGCCGCACCCCAGGCCGGGACGAGGCGCCCCTCGGCCAGTTCGGCGCGGGCGAGGAATTCGGGCAACAGCGCCACGCCCATGCCGTAGATCGCCGACTGGATCATCGTGCCGAACTGGTCAAAGACCATGCCGGCCGGGGCGCGCGCCTCGACCCCCTGCTGCCGGAACCAGGCGGGCCAGGCGCCGGGGCGGGTTTCAAGATGCAGAAGCGGCAGGGTCGCGAGGTCGGCCGGCCCGGTGATCCGGTGGGCAGCGCGGAAACCCGGTGCGCAGGTCGCCACCAGGGTTTCGTCGAAAAGCTTGAGAAAGCCCGCGCCCGGCCAGTCTTCGGCGCCGAAATGGATCGCGGCGTCGAACCCCTCTTCTTCGAAGTCGAAGGGGCGGGTGCGGGTGCCGAGATGGATGGTGACGCCGGGATGCGCCGCCAGAAAGCGCGGCAGCCGGGGGGCCAGCCAGCGCGTGCCGAAGCTGGGCAGGATCGCCAGTGACAGGGTGCCGCCGCCGGCGTTCGAACGGACCCGCATTGCGCCCCGCGCGATGAGGTCAAGCGCCTTGACCACGTCGCGGGCATAGGCCAGCGCCGCGTCCGTCGGCACCAGCCGCCGCCCGTCCCGCAGAAACAGCGGCGTTCCGAGCTGCGCCTCGAGATTCTGCACCAGCCGGCTGACCGCGCCCTGCGTGAGGTCAAGGTCGCGCGCGGCGGCCAGCGTCGATCCGGTCCGGCAGACCGCCTCAAAGGCGCTGAGCAGGCTGAGCGAGGGGAGAAGGCGTCGCGCGATGGCCATATATGTCTTTTACACATATCATATGGCGAAAACAGGGTTATTTCTGCGCCTATGGATGGCTTATCGGCATATCTGACGCAACCACCGGACCGGACCATGCCGCTGACACCCAAAGACGCGCCCGACCTTGCCCGCTTTGACTGGGCCGACCCTTTCCGCCTTGACGCCCGGCTGAGCGAGGAAGAGCGGCTGATGCGCGACGCGGCGCGAACCTATGCGCAGGAGCGGCTGCAACCCCGGGTGACGGCCGCCTGTCGCGACGAGGAAACCGACCCGGCGATCTTCCGCGAGATGGGGCGGATGGGGCTTTTGGGGGTGACGATCCCCGAGGAATATGGCGGGCTTGGCGCCAGCTACGTGGCCTACGGGCTGATCGCGCGCGAGGTCGAGCGGGTCGACAGCGGCTATCGGTCGATGATGTCGGTCCAGTCCTCGCTGGTCATGTATCCGATCTTTGCCTACGGGTCCGAGGCGCAGCGGCGGAAATATCTGCCAAGGCTGGCGAGCGGCGAATGGATCGGCTGCTTCGGCCTGACCGAGCCGGATGCGGGGTCCGATCCGGCGGGGATGAAGACCCGTGCGGTGAAGACGGCGCAGGGCTATGTGCTGAACGGATCGAAGATGTGGATTTCGAACGCGCCGATTGCGGATGTGTTCGTGGTCTGGGCCCGGTCGGACGCCCATGGCGGCAAGATCCGCGGCTTTGTGCTGGACAAGGGCTTGAAGGGGCTGAGCGCGCCCAGGATCGCGGGCAAGCTCAGCCTGCGCGCCTCGGTCACCGGCGAGATCGTGATGCAGGATGTCGAGGTCGGCGAAGAGGCGCTCTTGCCGGGGGCCGAGGGGCTGAAAGGCCCGTTCGGCTGCCTGAACCGCGCCCGCTATGGCATCAGCTGGGGTGTCATGGGGGCGGCCGAGGCCTGTTTCCACGCGGCCCGCTCCTATGGGCTGGACCGCAAGCAGTTTGGAAAGCCGCTGGCGCAGACGCAGCTGTTCCAGCTGAAACTGGCGAACATGCTGACCGAGATCGCGCTCGGGCTGGAGGCGTCGCTGCGCGTCGGCCGCCTGATGGACGAGGCCGGCGCCGCGCCCGAGATGATTTCGGTGATCAAGCGCAACAATTGCGGCAAGGCGCTGGAGATTGCCCGCCACGCCCGCGACATGCACGGCGGCAACGGCATCCAGGAGGACTTCCATGTGATGCGCCACATGGTGAATCTTGAGACCGTGAACACCTATGAGGGCACGCATGATGTCCATGCGCTGATCCTCGGTCGGGCGATCACCGGGCTGCAGGCCTTCTACTGACTTCTTCTCTTTCAAAATATCCCCGCCGGAGGCTTCCGACGCTGATGGCAGGAGCCTCCGGCGGGAGTATTTTTGCAAAGAAAAAGCCGCAACAGAGACGAAAACATGGATCGCGCCGATATCGTTCACGAGAACTTCCTGCGCCGGGTGGCGGCGGGCGATCTGCCTTCGGGGCGGCCGGCGGCGGGGCCATTGACGGGCGAGGCGGCGGTGGCGATCTATCGGGCGGCCTGTCTCAGCCGGGCGCTTGACCGGCAGAGCCGGGTGATGCAGCGGGCGGGCCAGGGATTCTATACGATCGGCTCGTCCGGGCATGAGGGGATGGCGGCGGTGGCGGCGGCGCTGAGGCCCGACGACATGGCCTTTCTGCATTACCGGGACGCGGCGTTCCAGATTGCGCGGGCCGGGCAGGTCGGTGGCCAGATCGGGGGGCAGAGCATTGCCTGGGACATGCTTTTGTCATTCGCGGCCTCGTCCGAGGATCCGATTTCGGGCGGGCGGCACAAGGTGTTGGGGTCACGGGCGCTGATGATCCCGCCGCAGACCTCGACGATCGCATCGCATCTGCCGAAGGCGGTCGGGGCGGCCTATGCGATCGGCGCGGCGCGGCGGCACCGGCCCGAACATCAGCTGCTGCCGGACGACGCGATCATCTGCTGTTCGTTCGGCGACGCCTCGGCCAACCATTCGACGGCGCAGGGGGCGTTCAACACGGCGGGCTGGACGGCCTGGCAGTCGATCCCGCTGCCCCTGCTGTTCGTCTGCGAGGACAATGGCATCGGCATTTCGACGAAAACCCCAAAGGGCTGGATCGAAGCGGGGTTCCGGAACCGGCCGGGGCTGGACTATTTTGCCTGCGACGGGCTGGACCTTTACGACACGTTCCGGGTCGCGGCCGCGGCGGCCGACCATGTCCGCAGCCGTCGCAGGCCGGCGTTTCTGCATGTCAGGACCATCCGGCTGTACGGTCACGCCGGCGCCGATGTCCCCACCACCTATCTGCCGCGCGAGGAGGTCGAGGCCGAAGAGGCGAATGACCCCCTGCTGCATTCGGTGCGGCTTCTGGCCGAAGCCGGTGTCATGGCGCCTGCCGCGGCGCTGGCGATCTATCAGGAGACCAACGCCCGCGTCGCCCGCATTGCCGCCGAGGCGGTGACCCGGCCGCGCCTGTCGACGGCAAAGGCCGTCATGGCGGCGCTGATCCCGCCCAGGCGCGTCTGCCGGCCGGCCGAGGACCCGACGGCCGAGGCGCGCGCGGCAGTATTCGGGCCCGAGCTGAAGCAGATGGACGAGCCGCAGGTCATGTCGCGGCTGATCAACTGGGCGCTGACCGACCTGATGCTGACCCATGGCGAGATCGTGATGATGGGCGAGGACGTCGGGCGCAAGGGCGGCGTCTACGGCGTGACGCAGAAGCTGCAGGCGCGGTTCGGGCCGGACCGGATGATCGACACGCTGCTGGACGAACAGGCGATCCTTGGTCTGGCCATCGGCATGGCGCAGAACGGTTTCGTGCCGATGCCCGAGATTCAGTTCCTTGCCTATCTGCACAATGCCGAGGATCAGCTGCGCGGCGAGGCGGCGACGCTGCCCTTCTTTTCAAGCGGGCAGTTCACCAATCCGATGGTGCTCAGGATCGCCGGGCTGGGCTATCAGAAGGGGTTCGGCGGGCATTTCCACAATGACAATTCGGTGGCGGTGATCCGCGATATTCCGGGCGTCATCCTGGCCTGCCCGTCCAACGGCGCCGAC
>CAZORV010000002.1:53451-63786 GCA_964582215.1 uncultured Frigidibacter sp. | reverse complement strand
AGAACATCATCTCGCCCTTGCGCATGGTCGAGGCATTCTCGATCTCCAGCTCCTCCGCCATCGCCAGAAGGTCGGCAGGGCTCTTCAGCTTCAGATCGGCAAGGTTCAGACGTTCTTCGGTCATACCGGGAAATCCTTGGGGCAACGACCTTGTCGCTGCAATTTTGCAAAAAGGGAAAACACCCATCCGGACGGCGGGCTCGGGCCGATCTACCGCGAAACCGTCGTGAAAGTCAATCAAGCCTCAGAATTTCACCATGACCGAGATGACGATGACCGCCAGAAACAATGTCGGAACCTCATTCATGATCCGGTATGTACGCCCCGAGCGCCGGTTGTTCCCGGCGATGAAATCCTTGCGCCGGTATCCGAGCCAATGGTGAAACCAGGTCATGCCGATCACCCCCGCCGCCTTGGACCAGGGCCAGACCTCTGACCAGCTGACGATCCCCGGCGTGAACACCAGCGCCAGCCCGAAGACCCAGGTCGCCACCATCGCCGGGTTCATGATCAGCCGCAGCAGCTTGCGTTCCATCGTCTGGAACAGAAGATCCGTCTCACTGCCCGCCAACACGCTTTCGGCATGATAGACGAAAAGCCGCGGCAGGTAGAAAATCCCCGCCATCCAGGCGATGACCGACATGACATGGAATGCCTTCGTCCATGGATAGACCGAGGCCAGAAACTCTTCCATCATGCGTCCTTTCCGTCCGGCGTCGCCTTCCTCTATCAATAATTAAAGAGAATTAGAAAGATGATGATGATGTAGACCCTGTGGAGAACGGGATAAGCTGTTCGCCCCCGGAACAATCCTCATCAGGATAGGTATCGGGATAAGTCATGGATAGAATGCGAACATAAAAACCAATTATTTTACAGATAGTTAAACCGCCCTATTCGATCGCGGCCGACCAAAACCATCCCCCGACCTGCCGCTGTCTTCCGCTACCCACAGCCCGTCGGCAGCCCCGCACACAGCGGGACAAACCGCGCCGTCGCCTTGACAAACCCCGGTCTTTTCCCGCCTTTCGGGCCAGACGCGGCTTGGTCCCGACGCCCGGCCGCCCCTGTCCCAACGGTTCTCCACAGGTTGATCCCATGGCCCCCGCCGCCACCCAACGACAGATCATACTGGCTTCTGCCTCGGAAATCCGCGCCCGGATGCTGCAAAACGCCGGTCTCGCCCTCACCATCATCCCTGGCCGCGTCGACGAAGAGACTGTCCGCCAAAGCCATCTGGCCGACGGCGGAACCGCCCGCGACCTTGCCGACCTGCTTGCTGAACTGAAGGCGCTGAAAGTCTCGGACCGCAACCCCGGCGCGCTGGTGATCGGTGCCGACCAGGTTCTGGAATGCGATGGCCGCAGTTTCGCCAAACCGGCCTCGCCGGACGAGGCGCGCGACCAGCTCGCATTCCTGTCCGGCCGCACCCACCGCCTGCTCTCGGCGGCCGTCGTCGCCGAAAACGGCCAGCCGCTCTGGCGCCACGTCGGGCAGGTCCGCATGACGATGCACGAACTTTCCGCCGCAGAAATCGCCGCCTATGTTGACCGGACCTGGGATTCGATCCGCCATTCCGTCGGTTGCTACAAGATCGAGGAGGAAGGCGTGCGGCTTTTTGCCCGGATCGAGGGCGATTTCTTCCATATCCTTGGCCTGCCGCTCATCGAGCTCTTGACCTGGCTTCGAATTCGCGGCGACATCGCGCCATGACCGACCATCCCCGCATACCGCTTGCCGGCGTCATCGGCTCGCCCGTCGCCCATTCGAAATCGCCACGGCTTCACGGCTACTGGCTGAAGAAATATGGCATCGCCGGCCACTATATCCCGTTGGATGTGGCGCAGGGCGATCTGGCCGAGGTTGTCCGCGCCCTGCCAAAGGCGGGGTTTGTCGGCGTCAATGTCACGATTCCGCACAAGGAATCAGTTCTGGCGCTGGCTGACATCGTGACCGACCGCGCCGCGTTGATCGGGGCAGCGAACACGCTGATCTTTCGGCGGGACGGCCGGATTCATGCCGACAATACAGACGGTTACGGCTTCACCGCCAATCTGACGCAAAACGCGCCGAACTGGCAGCCCACCCTTGGTCCGGTGGCCATCTTCGGCGCAGGCGGCGCGGCGCGGGCGGTCATCGCCTCGCTTCTTGAGATCGGCGTGCCCGAGATCCGGCTGACCAACCGCACCAAGGCCCGGGCCGAGACGCTGCGAACCGAGTTCGGCGCGAAAGTCGTGATTTATGACTGGGTGCAGGCCGGCAACATGCTGGAGGATGCGCTGACGGTCGTGAACACCACCGCGCTCGGCATGGTCGGCAAGCCCGAGTTCCGCGTTCCCCTCGACGCGCTCTCCCCGGACGCCACCGTCACCGACCTTGTCTATGCCCCCCTCCGGACGAAATTCCTGGCCGAGGCCGAGGCGATGGGCGCCACCATCGTCGACGGGCTCGGGATGTTGCTGCATCAGGCGGTGCCCGGCTTTGAACGCTGGTTCGGCCACAAGCCCGAGGTTGATCAGGCGACCCGCGACGCGGTTCTGGCGGAATGAACCGGCCGTTTCGTCTGGGCCTGACCGGATCGATCGGCATGGGAAAGTCGACCGTCGCCGCGATGTTCCGCGACCTCGGCGTGCCGGTCTGGGACGCCGACGCGACGGTCCATTCGCTTTACGCTGCGGGCGGCAGCGCGGTGCCGTTGATCGCGCGCCTCTGGCCAGCGGCTGTAACCGGCGGCGCCGTCGACCGTGGCGCACTGAAAGACTGGATCAAGGCCGACCCCCGGGCACTGACCGCGATCGAGGCTGCCGTTCACCCCCTGGTCACCGCGCACCGCGCCGGGTTCTTTGATGGTGCCGCAGCGATGGGCGCAGGGCTTATCGTCGCCGACATCCCCCTGCTGTTCGAAACCGGGGTCGAGGGCGCGCTTGACGCTACGCTTGTGGTCAGCGCGCCGCCCGACCTGCAACGCGCCCGCGTGCTGGCCCGACCCGGCATGACCGAGGCGCATTTTCAGACGATTCTCGCCCGCCAGATGCCCGACGCTGAAAAGCGCGCCAGGGCGACCTATGTGATTGAAACCATTGATCTTGAACCGACCCGCCAGGCAGTCTCTGATCTGGTCGCCCGCCTAAGGCCCGCCGATGCGTGAAATCGTCCTGGACACCGAAACCACCGGCTTCGAGCCGTCCGAAGGCCACCGCATCGTCGAGATCGGCGCGGTCGAGCTGCTGAACCACATGCCGACCGGCCGCACCTATCACCAATATATCAACCCCGAACGCCTGATGCCGTCCGAGGCCTTTCAGGTTCACGGGCTTGGCGACGACTTCCTGCGTGACAAACCGCGCTTTGCCGCGATCGCCGGGGCGTTTCTGGCCTTCATCGGCCCCGAGGCGAAGCTGGTCATCCACAACGCCGCCTTCGACATGAAGTTTCTGAATGCCGAACTGAACTGGGCGGGCCTGCCGACCCTGCCGCCGGACCGGGCGCTGGACACGGTGGCGATGGCCCGGCGCAAGTTTCCGGGCTCTCCCGCCTCGCTCGACGCGCTTTGCCGGCGGTTCGGCATCGACAACTCGGCCCGGGAAAAGCACGGCGCCCTTCTCGACAGCGAGCTTCTGGCCGAAGTCTATCTTGAACTGATCGGCGGTCAGCAGCCCGGGCTGACCCTTGACGCCGTCGCCAGCCCCGGCGACGCCAACCGCGAAGAGCCCGGAAACTGGACGGCCCCCCGGCGGCCAACAGCCCTTCCCCCGCGCCTGACCGACGCCGAAGCCACCGCCCATGCCGCCTTTGTCGAAGGTCTGGGCGAAAAAGCCATCTGGAAGAAGTTCGGCTAGATTCCGGTCGCCTTCAGCACCACCGCAAAGGTGCGCCAGATGATCGCCAGATCGCCGGTCAGGCTCGGCTGACGGCCATATTCCTCGTCATAGGCGATCCGTTCCGAAAACGTCCCGGCATTGCGCCGGCTGACCTGCCAGAGCCCGGAAATGCCCGGCCGCAGCCGGTAATAGGCCGTCTCGCGGCCGCCGCCATAAAGCGCCGTCTGATCCGGGGTAAAGGGTCGCGGGCCGATCAGCGACATGGTGCCGTTCAGCACATTCCAAAGCTGCGGCAGCTCATCAAGGCTGGACCGCCGCAAGAACCGGCCGAACCGGGTGATCCGGGGGTCATTGACCAGTTTCTGGTTTTCCGCCCATTCCTGCGCGACGGCGCTGTCACGCGCAATCAGATCGGCCAGAACCTGATCGGCATTCTGGACCATCGTGCGGACCTTCCAGCATCTGAACTCGCGCCCGCCCCGCCCGATCCGGCGCTGAACATACAGAGGCTTGCCGCCCTCGGCCCAGGTCAGCAACAGGATGAGCGCCAAAAGCGGCAGGACGATCGGGGCGGTCAGCACCACGACCGCAATATCCGTCGCGCGCTTGCCAAAGGTCAGATAGGCATTTCCGGCCGCCCGAACCGGCTCGGCCGCGGAAAAATCGGTCATGGGTACCGTCAAAGACTGACTCCTTGTTTCATCGCCACCGTCTTCCAGCCCCATGGATTCGGCACCCGCACGCTATGTCTTGTGTGGTAAACAAATTGTAAACCGCGACAGACCCTTGGTCGGGGTAGCGGGGCGAAACGTTCAAAAATGGGCAGCATTCTGGATTTTTCGCGACAAGGCCCGCGACCAAGTCGCGGGCCCTGTCGTCGCACCAGCCGGATCAGACGTTCAGACGAAGCGGTTCCAGAGGTTCTCCAGCCGCTCCTGCCGCCCCGACCTCGGCTGCGGATTGATCCCGTCCTTCAGCACCCGCGCCGAAATCTCGCCCAGCGACGACGACAGCATTGCCCGGTTCGCAGGCGCATCCCAGCCCGCATACCGCTCGGCCCGCAGGCGTTCCAGCCCGCCGTCCGCCAGCAGCGCCGCCGCCGCCTTCATCGCCCTTGCGCACACGTCCATCGCGCCGACATGGCCAAGGATCAGGTCCGCCGGGTCCAGCGACTGCCGCCGGATCTTGGCGTCGAAGTTCGTGCCGCCGGTGGTGAAGCCGCCTGCCCGCAGAACCTCGTAGTAGGCGCGCGCAATCTCCGGCACCGAATCCGGGAACTGGTCTGTGTCCCAGCCGGACTGGTAATCATTGCGGTTCATGTCGATCGAGCCGAACAGCCCCAGCGACGCCGCCAGCGCCAGCTCATGTTCGAACGAATGGCCGGCAAGGATCGCGTGGCCCTGTTCGATGTTCAGCTTGACCTCGCCCTCCAGCCCGAAGCGCTTCAGAAATCCGTAGACGGTCGCGACGTCATAGTCGTACTGGTGCTTTGACGGTTCCTGTGGCTTCGGCTCGATCAGGATCGCGCCCTTGAAACCGATCTTGTGTTTGTATTCGACGACCATCCGCAGGAAGGCGCCCGCCTGTTCCGCCTCGCGCCCGAGGTCGGTGTTCAGCAGGGTCTCATAGCCCTCGCGCCCGCCCCAAAGCACATAGTTCTGACCGCCCAGCCTGTGGGTCGCATCCATGCAGGACTTCACCGTCGCCGCCGAATAGGCAAAGACGTCCGGGTCGGGGTTGGTCGCGGCGCCGGACATGAACCGGCGGTGCGAGAATAGGTTTGCCGTCCCCCACAGAAGCCGGGTCTTATGAACCTCCATCTTCTGGGCGATATAGTCGGTGATCTCCTGAAGATTGCGCAGGCTTTCGGCGAAGGTGGCGCCTTCGGGCCGCGCGTCCGCGTCATGGAAACAGAAGAACGGCGCGCCAAGAATATCGAACATCTCGAACGCCACATCGGCCTTCAGCCGGGCAAGGTCCATCGTGTCGCCGAACCAGGGCCGGTCAAAGGTCTGACCGCCAAAGGGGTCGCCGCCGGGCCAGGCAA
The DNA here is from genome assembly GCA_964582215.1 of uncultured Frigidibacter sp. GTDB lineage: Bacteria > Pseudomonadota > Alphaproteobacteria > Rhodobacterales > Rhodobacteraceae > TMP-24. The sequence continues at coordinate 57,918 of CAZORV010000002.1, read as the reverse complement.
AGGAATGCCAGTAGGCCACCGCAAACCGCAGATGGTCTTCCATCCGCTTGCCGCCCAGAACCTCGTCCGGATTGTAGTGGCGAAAGGCAAACTCGTTGGTCGAGTCCGGCCCCTCATAGCGGATCGGCGGAATGCCTTCGAAGAATTGGCTCATGTCAGCCCCCTTATGGCGCGCTGAGCGGCGCGATAGCGTAGGTGACCCTCATCGAAAGCCGGGATCAGCGAATTGACCGGGTCGATCGTGCGGTCGATGGCGGGAAGCGTCGCGATCTCGGCGCCCGCGCCGGTTGCGGCCATCATCGCCAGCCGCGCGGCCCCGAAAGCGCCGCCGAAGTCGCCGGCGACCGGGACCGAAACCGGAATCGCCAGCGCCGTGGCAATCGCCGACAGCCAGTAGTCAGACCGCGAACCGCCGCCCACCGCAAGCAGCCGGGTGATCCGCGTCCTGGTCGCCGCCAGCGCGTCGCGGCAGTCGCGTATGGCAAAGGTCACGCCCTCAAGCACGGCGCGGGTCGCGGCGTCGCGGTCGGTGGCATGTTCCAGCCCGATGAAGGCGCCGCGAATGGCCGCATCGTTCAATGGCGTCCGTTCGCCGCCAAGATAGGGCAGGAACCGCGCCTTGCCCGGCGCGCGCAAGGCGCCCAGCCCGCCGGTCAGCGTGGCCGCCTCGGCCCCGGCAAGACCGGCGAACCAGTTCAGCGCGTCAGAAGCGGCAAGAATGACACCCATCTGATGCCAGGTTCCCGGCAGCGCGTGACAGAACGTATGAACCGCCGTCGCAGCGTCCGGGCGATAGCCGTCGTTCGCGGCAAAAAGCACCCCCGACGTCCCCAGCGAGACAAAGGCCTGCCCCGCCCTGACAACGCCCACGCCGATCGCCGAGGCGGCATTGTCGCCGCCACCCCCGGCGACCGGAATGCCCGCCGGCAAACCGAAGCGTCGGGCCAGTTCGGGCCGCAACAGACCCGAAACCGACGACCCTTCGACAAGGCGCGGCATGTGCGACCGGTCAAGATCGGTGGCCGCCAGCAGCGCGTCGGACCAGTCGCGCGCCCCGGTATCCAGCCAGCTTGTTCCGGCCGCATCCGACATTTCCGCGACATGCTCGCCCGTCAGCCAGAGCCGGAGATAGTCCTTCGGCAACAGCACCCGCGCAACCCGGCGAAAGATCTCGGGCTCGTGCCGCTTGGCCCAGACCAGTTTGGGCGCGGTGAAACCCGGGAAGACGATATTCCCCGAAATCGCCCGGAACCGCGGGTCGGCGTCCAGTCCGGCCGCCTCGGCATGGGCCCTGGTGTCGTTCCACAGGATGCAGGGACGCAGCACATTGTCCGCCCCGTCCAGCAACGTCGCCCCATGCATCTGACCCGAAAGGCCGATGCCCTTGATGGCTGAACGCACCGCCACCGGCAGAGCATTCAGAACCTTGTCAGCCGCATCGATCCAGTGCGCCGGGGTCTGTTCTGACCAGCCGTCATGCGGCCGGGAGACGGTCAGGGGCGCGGACGCCTCGGCGACGATCTTCTGCGCCTCGTCGACCACGACCCCCTTCAGGCCGGACGTCCCCAGATCAAGTCCAAGGTACATCAGGCAGCCATCGCCGGTTTCTTGCCAAGGATGATCATGCCCAGAATGTCGTCATCGGTGACGTCCTTGACATTGACCGTGCCCACCAGCTGGCCGTTCTTCATCACGCTTGCGCGGTCGCACAGGTTCATCACCGCGTGAATGTCATGTTCGATCAGGAAGATGCCCAGGCCCTGACGCTTCAGCTCCTGGATCAGTTCGGCCACCATCTGCGTTTCGTGCGGGCCAAGCGCGGCGGTCGGTTCGTCCATGATCAGGATCTTGGCGTTGAAATAGACCGCGCGCGCGATGGCCACCGATTGCCGCTGACCGCCCGACAAGGCCGAAACCGGCACATTGAACTTGCGGAAGTTCGGGTTGAGCCGCGCCATGATCTTGCGCGTCTCGGCCTCCATTGCGCTGTCGTCCAGAAACCCGCCAGCCCCCATGATCTCGCGGCCCAGAAACAGGTTCGAGGCCGCATCAAGATTGTCCGCCAGCGCCAGCGTCTGGTAGATCGTCTCGATATTCTGGGCGCGTGCGTCGCGCGGGTTGTTGATCTCGACCTTTTCGCCGTTGATCAGGATGTCGCCCGAGTCGGCATGATAGGCGCCCGACAGGCACTTGATCAGCGTCGACTTCCCCGCGCCGTTGTGGCCCAGAAGGCCCACGACTTCGCCGGGATAAAGGTCGATCGACACGTGATCCACGGCCTTGATGCCGCCGAATGCGATCGAGATGTCGCGCATCTCGACCAGAGGTGTTCCCTTGTTGGTCATGGCTGCGCTCCTTACTTGGTTTTCTTGCGATAGAGGTTGTCAAGATAGACGGCCAGCACCAGCGCCACGCCCACCACGATCTTGCGGTAAGACCCGTCGCCGAAACCGATCAGCACCATGCCGGTCTGCAGGCTTTGCATGACCAGCGCGCCGATGATCGCGCCGTAGATCGTGCCGACACCGCCAGCCAGCGACGTACCCCCGACAACGGCCGAGGCGATGACGTAAAGCTCGTCAAGATCACCCAGCGCGTTGGTGGCCGAGTTCAGGCGTGCCGAGGCAACCACAGCCGCGATGCCTGACAGCATCCCCATAAGGGCGAAGATCTTCAGCGTCACCCAGCGGGTGTTGATGCCCGACAGGGCAGCCGCCTCGGGGTTGCCGCCGATCGCAAAGACATAGCGGCCAAAGCGGGTGCGGGTCATCAGGATGGTCATCAGAATGCCGACGACCAGAAGGATCAGCACCGGAAAGGCAAATCCATGCGAGACGATCGCATCTTCGGGCAGGCCTTCCTGTTTGAGGATGCCCTTCGGCCAAGTGTATGCGTTGACCATCAGCACCGCAGCCAGGATCGTGCCGCAACCGATGCCTGCAAGCGCATATTCCGCCCACATCGGCCGCAGGCCAAAGCCGTGCTTCTTGCGCGCCGCCCGGCCGGACCGCAGGATCCACAGAATTGCCGCGCAGCCCAGCAGGCCAACGATCCAGCTGCCGACAGCACCGACCGATCCGTGCGGCCCGCCGCCGATAAGGCCGAATGTCTCGTCCACCGGCGAAATCGTCCGGCCGTCGGCCGACAGGAACGCCATGCCGCGCCAGACCATCAGGCCGCCCAGCGTGACGATAAACGAGGGGATGCCGCGATAGGCGATGAGCCAGCCGTGGAACGCCCCGATCAGCGCCCCGGTCGCAAGCCCGACCATGACCGTGACGACCCAGATCGCCGGATGGCCAAGCCCCAGATATTTCGGCAGAAACTCGACCTGCAGCAGACCCATCACCATGCCGGTCACACCAACGATCGATCCGACCGACAGGTCAATGTTGCGGGTGATGATCACCAGAACCATCCCGGTCGCCATGATCCCCGTCATCGAGGTCTGCACCGAAAGGTTCCACAAGTTGCGCGGCGTGATGAACACGCCCTCACCGTTGAAAAGCGCACCATAAACGTGAAAGCTGATCCAGATCAGCAGCAGGGCACCGACCATGCCCAGCATGCGTGTGTCAAGCTCGGTCGCGCGGACGAACCGCGCGATGGGGTTCAGGGCGGCGTCGCTGCCCTGCGGTGAGTGGGAGGGGGCGGAGGGTGTGTTTGTCATGTCCTCGTCCAGCGCTGCAATAAGGGGGATGAGACGGAAACGGCCGAAGCCGCGCCTGCACGGGCGGGCGGGACCGCAGCGGCGATCCGGGCCTGGTCCGTCACATTGTGGCGCAGTGCCCGGCGTCGGTCACAAAATCCGACGCCGGGGATTTTGGTCAGGCCTTATTGGCAGGCGGCGATGCCGTCCATGGCGCCTTCGCAAGCCTGTTCCTTGGTGATGTGGCCACCATCGATCGCCAGGTTCAGCGTGTCCTTGGTGATCGCCGTCGGCGTCAGCAGGATGGCGTTCATTTCGACGCCTTTTTCACCGCCGTTGAACTTGATCGCACCCGCAACCGCATCAAGCGCCGCGCCACCCGCAAGGGCCGAGGCGATCTCGCCGGCGGCTTTGCCAAGCTGGCGCGAGTCCTTCCAGACCGAGACGGTCTGGGTGCCACGGGCCACGCGGTTGATCGCGGCAAGGTCGCCGTCCTGACCACCCAGCGGAACCACAAGACCCTGGGCCGCCAGCGCAGCGGCAGCACCGCCCGCCATCCCGTCGTTTTCGGCCAGAACGGCGTCAACGGCGTTGTTGTTGGCGGTCAGGATCTGCTCCATGTTCTTCTGGGCATTTTCCGGCTTCCAGCCATCGGTGTTGGCCTCGCCGACGATCTTGATCTTGCCGTCTTTCACAGCCTGACCGATCACCTCTTCCATGCCCGAACGCAGGAAGGCCGAGTTCGGGTCACCGGGGTCGCCCAGAATGATCGCGAAGTTGCCTTCCGGCTTGGCCTTGGTCACTTCTTCAGCGATGAT
>CAZORV010000002.1:0-53441 GCA_964582215.1 uncultured Frigidibacter sp. | reverse complement strand
CAGGTAGAAGGTGCGCGCATCTTCGATCAGACGGTCATAGCCGACCATCGGAATGCCTTCGGCTGCGGCCTTTTCGATGGCCGGCCCGATGGCGTCCTTGTCCCAGGCGTTGATGATCAGCGCATCAACACCCTGCGCGATCAGCGCGTCGATGTCCGACAGCTGCTTTTCGGCCGACGACTGCGCGTCTGCCGAGACATATTCGTCGCCGGCGGCTTCGATTGCCGCTTTCATCGCGGCTTCGTCGATCTTCCAGCGCTCTTCCTGAAACTGCGCCCACGAAACGCCGATCTTCTTGCCCTCTGCAAGGGCAGCCGAAGAAAAGCCTGCAACCGCCAGAACGGCGGCCAGAACAATCTTATTCATGTAGTCCTCCCAATTTTCGGGTCATTGCCCGGTTCGGCATTCAGCCGAAGCAAGTGTAGGATGAGAACAATAATTTCAGTTGTCAAATTAAAAAAACTGTCTGAAACTCAGGATGCCCAAAAGTTTTGGCCCTCCCTGTCGGAGATGCCGCCGGAAATGGCGCGGGAACGACATACGGGGCGAGCTTTTGTTTGAAGGACGAATAAATGCAGGCCGATGGGGGGGAAAATCTGCGGATGGGCGCCGAAAAGCCCGGCTGCGGCCCGCTGATTCCGCCCCTGTCCGAGTCGTCCCGGCCGCTGCGCCAGCAGATCTTCGAACGTGTGCGCGCGGCCGGTCTGATGCCAAGGGTCCAGATCGCCAAGGAACTGTCGGTCAGCCCGGCGTCGGTGACCACCATCACCTCTGAACTGATCGACCTTGGCCTGATCGAGGAGTTCGCCGCGCCGCGCGACACCGACTCGGGTCGCGGCCGGCCCGCCGTTGCGCTGGGCGTGCGGGCGGCCGCCCACTATGTGGCCGGGATCAAGCTGTCGGACCGCGAACATACGGCGGTCATCATCGATTTCGCCGGCAACCTGATCGCCGACATGGCATTGCCCCGCAGCCCCGGCGCGCTGGAACTGCCGGCGATTCTGGATGCGACCGAAAGCCTGCTGCGCTCGGTCTGCGACCGCGCCGGGCTGGAACTGGCGCAACTGTCGGCGGTCGGTGTCGGCGTGCCCGGCTTTGTCGAACAGACCATCGGCGTGGCGCACTGGTCGCCGATCCTGTCCGAACGCCATGTGCCGCTGGCTGCGGCCGCGTCGGCACGGATCGGCTTGCCGGTCCATGTCGACAATGACGCCAATCTGGTGACCCTGGCCGAGCTTTGGTTCGGCGCCGGGCGCAAGCTGTCGGACTTTGCCGTGGTGACGATTGAACATGGTGTCGGCATGGGTCTGGTCCTGAACCACCGGATCTATCGCGGCGCCATGGGCCTGGGGATGGAGCTTGGGCATACGAAGGTGCAGATCGACGGCGCGCTTTGCCGCTGCGGCCAGCGCGGTTGCCTTGAAGCCTACATCGCCGACTACGCCCTGGCGCGCGAGGCGACGACCGCGCTGAACTGGGGCGCGCGCGAGGCGCAGTCGATCAATATCCTTCTGGAAAGTCTTTATGACCATGCCAAGGCCGGAAACGGCGCCGCCCGTTCCATCTTTCACCGTGCCGGGCGATTCCTGGCGCTGGGTCTGGCGAACGTCGTCAACCTGTTCGACCCCGGCCTGATCATCCTGTCGGGCGAGCGCATGCGATATGACTACCTTTACGCCAACGAGACGCTGGCCGAGATTCAGGCGCTGGCGCTCGATACCGGACGCCCGGCGCCAAAGATCGAAATCCACGCCTGGGGCGATCTTCTCTGGGCCCATGGCGCGGCGGCGCTTGCCCTTTCGCAGGTGACGGAGGGCCTGCTGGGGGCGGGACGCGATGCCGCGACATCGGCCATTTGACCGGCGCAACCCGGCGGGGCTACTGTCGGACCATGATCAAAGCGCCGCCAGTTCCCGGACCCCGCCAGCGCATCAGGTTACGCCGGCTTGCCCGGGCCATATGGTACGCGCTGGACGAGCGGCACCTTGGCCTGATCGCTGCGGGCGTCGCCTTTTATTCGATGTTCGCGATCTTCCCCGGCATGGCCGCCACCATCGCCATCTGGGGGATCTTTTCTGACCCCTCGGTCGTCCAGTCCTATCTTGGCGCCGTTCACGGGCTGATCCCGGACGAGGCCTACCGCCTGCTTGCCGATCAGCTGAACACGCTGGTTTCGGCCCACACCGGCGGCTGGCACTGGGCAACGCTCGTGCCCCTTGGACTGGCGCTTTACTCGGTCCACTCGGCGGTTTCGGCGCTGATCAACGGCCTGAACGCGGTGCAGGACCGGCCGCTGCATGGCGGGCTGATGCGCCTTGGCGTTTCGCTTGCCATGACGCTGGCGCTGCTGATGCTGGTCATTTGCGCCCTGTTTCTGGTCGTCGCCGTGCCGCTCGCGCTCGGCCTCATGAACCTCGGTCCCGCCCGGGCCACGATCCTGCGGTTCTTTCCCTGGGTGATCCTGTTCGTCGCGGTCAAGGCGACGCTTGGCATGCTTTATCGCTGGGGCGCCTCGGCCGGGGGCGGGCGTCACGGCTGGTTCTCGACCGGCAGCATGGTGGCGGCCTTTCTCTGGGCCGCAACCTCGTTCGCCTTTTCGCTCTATCTTGAGAATTTCGGCAGCTACAACCGGGTCTATGGCTCGATCGGGGCCGTCATCGCGCTGATGATGTGGCTGTATCTTTCGGCCTATATCGTGCTTTTCGGCGCCGTCCTGAACGCCGAGATCGCGCGTCTGTCGCAGGCTCAGTAGTCGCGCGAGTAGAATATCCCGGCGCCGGTCTGGCCATCGGTCCCGACCGTGCCCCGCACCGACAGGTCGGGGCTGACGTCCAGGTCGATCTCGACCTTGCTTTTGCCGTCCTGCCCCACCGACACTTCCGAATAGACCTTGTCCGACAGATACTTGCCGGCCTTGACCCCCGCCGACCCCTTGTCGTCGGCGGTGATGTCCAGATCATCCAGCCCCGCCCGGGTTCTAAGCCGGGTGATGATCCCGTCACCCCCGCCGCCGCGCAGGGTCGCAATCGCATTGGCCAGCTGCACCAGCTGAAAGGCCGAAATGTCGTTCAGCGTATCGCCAAACAGCAGTTGCGACAGGACCTCTTCCTCGGGCAGGCCGGATGAAGAGGTGAAATGCACCTCGGGCTTCGTCGCCGGCCCGTCCAGAAGGATGCTTGTCGTCGCGCCGAACGTGTCGGCCAGCGCCGAAAACTCCAGATACGGCACCAGCGACCCCAACAGCTGCACCACCCCCCGGTCAAGGACGAACCGTTTGCCAAGGATCGACAGCCGCCCCCGGATCAGGCTGAACTGGCCGGTCGGTGCCACGTCCGCCGTGCTGCCGCCCAGATGCACCGCCCCGCCCATCTCGGCCTCGAGCCCGCGACCGCGCACGAAGATGCGGGCGGGGGCCGAGACATCGAGGTTCAGGTTGTAGGCGACCTTCTGCCGCTGCGGCCCGGTAATGTCGCGCCCAAGGCCGGCGCGGACCCGCGTCGTGCGGACCGGCGCGCTGTCGTTCATGTGGCGCATCGCCGGAACCTCGGGCGCGGACCCGGGCGGCGCCACGACGATCTCGGCCTCATGCAGGGTCACGGCGCCGCCGATCGTGGCGCCGCCGAACAGGGGGCCGTCAACCGACAGGCTGCCGCTGAGCGTCGTGCGAAACAGATCCGGGCGGCGCAGGACCGCGTGATCAAGGTCAATCGCCAGCGCCCCGTCAAACGGCGGGGCCAGACCAACCGGCCCGGCCAGCCGCACCGACCCCCCGCCCCGGATATGCCCCGACCCCGACAGGTTCGCCCGCCCGTCCGCCAGATCGGCGCTCAGCGTCAGCCCCTCGAACGCCAGCGCATCGGCGGGCGAGCTTAGCCGCGCGCCGTTGGCCGTGACATGGCCGGACAGCGACGCAAGGCCGGGTGCGCCGCGCATCGCCAGATCAAAGGCGACCGGCCCCGACAGGCTGCGGGGCGCGATCCGCCTGTTCAAAAGCGCCAGCTGACCCTGCCCCGACAGGCCAAGATCGACCGATCTAAGGTCCGATGCCGCCGTGCCCGACAATGTCGCGGCGATACCGCCCGGCCCCGTCGCCTTCAGCGCCAGACGATAGGCGCCTGCGTCCGGCGCGACGTCGCCACTGACGGCCAGCGGCCCCGAAAACCCCGGCAGCACCGGCGCGATGTCGGCCAGCCGCGCCGCGACATCATAGGCCCCGGCCTGACGCTGGCTTGGCCCGACATCGGCGCTGACCATCGGATTGGCCACATGCGCCGTGACCAGCGCAAATCCCGCCGCCCCCTCGGCAGCCTGAAGCGACACCTCGGTCGGACCGGCGATCAGGGGATCAAGCGTCGCACTGCCAAGTCGCAGACCCGACCCGGTGCCCGTCAGACCAAAGCGACGCTGCCCGGTCAGCCCGGCCAGCGTCGCCTCGGCCTTCAGCCCGCCACCAAGGCCGCTGCCCAACACAGACAGGTCGGAAAACTCAACGCGCGCCCGCAGATCGGTCGCCGCCGAACTGATCGTCCCGGCCCCGTGTGCCGTCAGCTGCGAGACGATCAGGTCGATCCCGTCCAGCGTGATCCCGCCCTCATCCCGCCGGGCAACGGCATGAATGGTCGAGCCTTTGGCCAAAAGCCGGTCAAGCATCGGCTGATCGACCGTCAGGCCGGTGCCCGCCGCGTCGACCGCCGCGTCAAAGCCGTGCGACAGCGCCAACGCGCGCCCCTTGACCGTGATTTCGGCCCGACCGCCCAGCGGCCGCCCGGCAAGACCCGAAAACCGCGCCATATCCTGCGCCGAAAGCCGCAGGGCACCGTCAAACGCAAGGTCCAGCCCCTCGGTCGTGGCGCGAAGGTCACCGGTCACGCCAAGATCGCCCGCCGTCACCGCCAACCCCTGCAGCGCCAGGGGCGCGCCTTCGGCCCAGGCAAAGCCGGTCTTGCCGCTGATATCGCTGCCGACGGCGCGGGCCAGCGCGGGATCGTCCAGTGCCAGCCCGCGCGCGTCAAACCGAAGCTCGCCGAGGATCTGGCCAGCCGACCCGCCGCCTGCTTTCGGCTGCAAAACCTGTCCCGATCCGTCCAGCACCAGATTGCCGATGGTCATTCCGGGCCGCGCAAAGCCCGCCAGATCACCGGCCAACCGCCATTCCTGACCTTTCGCGGCATCATAGCGCAGCTTCAGGACGCCGTTGCGCGCGGTGGTCGCGGCACCCGGAACCGGCAGGACCAGTGCGCTGTTGTCGGCCAGACCCAGCCGGATCGTCAGCGCCGCCGCCTGCGGAATCCGGTCGGGCGACAGGCTGATCCGCCCGGTCAGATCAACCCCGTCCGACGCCAGAACCAGCCGCGTCAGGTCAAGCTGCCCATCCCCGCGCCGCCAGCCTTCGGCCTCCAGCGACGAGGTTCCGGCAAAAAAGGCGCGGTAGTCCTCTGTCAGCAGCGGGGCAATATCGCCCTTCAGCGACAGGGCAAGCTGCCGCTCGCCCCCGGCATCGGCGGGCGTGCCGGTGGTCAGGCTGCCGGTCAGGCGCGGCGCGCCGTCGGTGGTCAGCGCAAGGTCAGTGCGAAAATCGGCGGCGGTCCCGGCGCCATGCAGTGCCAGTTCGGCAGACGGCCTGCCGGGCACCGCCAGCAGGGTGGCGGCAATGCCGCCCGCGCCCTCTTTGGCAAGAAGGTCGATCGTGCCCTGCCCGGTCGAATTGGAATAGCTGCCCGACAGAACCAGATCGCCCGCCTGCCCGTCGACCCGGTGCAGCTCGAAACTGGTCTGGCCCGCACCGGCGTCAAGCGTCGCCTTGCCAAGGATGCTGACCGTCGCAGGCGTGCCCAGAATCTCCGGGCCAAGAACCACCTGATCCGCCCGCAACTCGCCGATCGAGACCGAGACCGGCAGTTCGGGCAGTGAAAAGGACCTGGCTTCGACCCCGCTGCCACCGGCCGAAGGTTTCCGCGTCAGATGGATCAGCCTGGCGGAAAGCTCGCCGATCTCGACCCGCCCCGACAAAAGCGCCGAGCGGCTCCAGCTGATCGCGCCATCCTCGAAACTGATCCAGACGCCGCCGGCATCGGCAATCTGCAGCCGGTCGAACGTCGCCCGCGATGACAGGGCGCCCTGAAAGCCGTCGATCGTGACCGCACGGCCCATGCCCGACAGCTTGGATTCCAGAAAGTTGACCAGAAACCCCTTGTCCCCGGCCTTGTCCGTGCCCTCGTCCGAACGCGCGCCAAGACCCGCGCAACAGGCGATCAGCGCGATGATCAGAAGCCGCCGCATCAGAAGGCTTGCCCTATGCCGACATAGACCTGCATGCCGTTGCCCGTGGACCCGCTGACCGGAAAGGCAATGTCCAGCCGGACCGGGCCGAAGCCCGTGTCATAGCGGACGCCAAATCCCGCGCCGCTTTGCCAGCCGCCGGACCCCTGGAACCAGTCCTGCGCGCCGACATAGCCCGCATCGACAAAGGCCACCGCGCCCAGCCGGTCATTGATCACCCCCCGCAACTCGCCCGACAACGCCAGAAAGCTGAGACCACCGGCCGCGACCGTCGTGGCCCCCCGCCGCGTCGTCACGCCAAGCGACTGGAACGGATGCCCGCGCACCGTGCCGCCGCCGCCGGAATAGAACAGATAGTCCGGCGGCGTGGTCAGAAGCGACGTTCCCACCGTCGTTCCTGCCTGCGCCCGCCCGGCAAAGACCAGACGGTCATCGGTGCCGAAACTGCGATAGAGGCGCGCTTCGGCCTTCAGCTGCGTCCCCGAAGCTGTCGTGCCAAAGCCGAAGAACGGCGTCCCGCCGAAGGTCAGGTAGCTGCCCTTTGTCGGGTCAAGCACGTCATCGCGCCGGTCCCATGTCAGTTTGACCGGCAGGGCCAGAACCCGGAAATGATCGCTGAATGTCGGGTCGCTGATCGACGAGGATTGATAGCTGATCCCGGCCTCGGCGGTCAGAACGTCCGACATGACCCGCGTCGCGCCAATGCCGAAGCTGAGGCTGCGGACATCGAGGTTCAGGATCTCTTGCCGCCGGAAACGCAGTTCGGAAAAGACCGAACTGTCGGTGAAGGGCGTTCCGGGGCGTTCGATCCGGGCACCCAGTTCGTATTCGGCCAGACCGCTTTTGCCGTCGATCCCCATGACCCTGCCGTCGGCCCGGAACCGTTCGCCGCCGCCGAACAGGTTGCGGTGCAGCCAGAAGGCCGACAGGTCGGCGCCATCGGCACTGGATATCTCGGCGCCGAAACCAAACCGGCGCGGGGCTTCCTCTTCGACCGTCAGGTTGATGTCGAGCGTGCCGTCGGCGTTGGGCTGATCCGCCTCGCGCAGCACGACCGACCGGAAGATGCCGGTACGCCGCAGCCGCGTCACCATCTTGTCAAGCGTCCCGGGGTCGAACCGCAGCCCCTGCCGGTAGCCCGCGATCTTGGCGACCCGCCGGTCCGACAGATGATCGTTGCCGGTCAGGTTGAGGCGCCCGAAGGACAGCTGCGGCCCGGCCGTCAGCAGGATCTGCGCGTCGACGCGGCGGGTGGCATGGTCGGCGGTGATCTCCTGCCCCGCCACCGCAGCCTTGGCATAACCAAGCGCGCGCCAGCCCTCGACCCCGGCCCTTGACGCATCGCGGATCGCGGTCGAATAGCCGATCTGCCCGTCGCGATAGGCGGGCGGCAGGCGGGTGCCCGGCGCATAGGGCTTCATCCGCGCCGCGCCAAAGGTAAAGCGGGGCCCCGGGTCAACCGTCACGGCGATCCTGCCGACCCGGTCCGGCGCGTCGGTCAGGTCGATGTCGGCAGCCTCGCGCCCGTCGATCAGGATGCTGACCGTCCCGCCATAGTAGCCTTGCGCATACAGCGCCGCCAGCAACCGCCCATAGTCGGCCCGGGCGGCGGCGAACAGATCCTGCGGGTCGTTTGTGCCGTCACGGTCTGCCTGGCGGACCAGCGACGCTGCCAGAAGATCGCGCGACAGTTTCTTGTCGGCACCGGGAAACTGAAAGCTGACATCATCAAGCGCCGCAGCCGGACCGCCCAGAACCAGCGACCCCGCAAGCGCGAGGCACAGGATCCTTCCCCGAAGTACCGACCGGCCCGACACGAACACCCCCCGCGAACAAGCAGGTTCTTCCTCGCAGCATTCGCGCGCGATTTCCAGCGCTGCGGCATCGCATCCGGCAGGTTTCAGCCGTCCGTCTGCCCGGACCCGAATATCATCCCGGAATGGTCGGCAAGGTAGATGCGCAGCCAGGGCGTGAACCGGCCCGGATCGGTCGCCAGTGCCGCGCGCAGATCGCCGAGCCTGATCCATTCCGTCGCCATGACCTCGGCCGGGTCGGGCCGGACGCTGACCGTCCGATCCACCACGGCGCGGAACACATCGACCATCTCATGTTCCATCATGCCGCCGCCGACGTCGGCCCGGTATTCGACCCGCCCGGCAAAGACCGGCGGGCCGATCGTGATGCCAAGCTCTTGCGCCACGCGCCGGACCGCGCAGTCCGACGCAGCCTCGTCCCAGCCGGGATGGGTGCAGCAGCTGTTCGCCCAAAGTCCCGGCGTGTGATATTTGCCCGCCGCGCGTTGCTGGATCAGCGTCTCGTCGCCGCTGACCAGAAATACCGACACCGCCGGATGCCGCAGCCCCCGGCGGTGAACTTCGATCTTGTCCATCGGTTGCAGACTGCCCTCCAGCCAGGCCGGAATCAGATCTGCCTTGTCCGAACCCATGGCCCCGTCAGGAAACCGTCTGCGGTGCGGCGGCCTGCGCGGCGGCGCGGCGCTGGGCCTCTTGCCGGTACAGCGCCAGGAAGTCGATCTGGTCAAGGTTCAGCGCCGGGAAGCCGCCGTCGCGCGTCACATCGGAGATGATCCGCCGCAGAAACGGGAACAGCAGGCGCGGGCATTCGATCATCAGGAACGGGTGCAGCTGTTCGTCCGGCACGCCCTCGACATGGAAAACGCCGCCATATTCGATTTCCAGAATGAACAGCGCCGCCTGATCGACCTTGTTGGTCGAGGTCGCCGTGACCTTGGTGAAAACTTCGTACTGATGCGCAACGCCGCGCGCCCGGCCATCAAGGCTGACCTGAACCTGAATGTCAGGCTGCACCTCGCCGCCCGGAATGCCCTTCTTGGCGACAAGGTTTTCAAACGACAGATCGCGGACGAACTGGCCAAGAACCTGCATCTTCACCTGCGGGGCCACCTGCGGCTCGGCGCCGTTACCACTTTCGGACATATCCAGCTCCAGAATTTGTTCGCAGCCGCTCTATCAGCTTGATCGCCGCGCCTCAATGCCGCGTCCAGCCCGAGGGCCGTTGACCGGCCTCATCCGGCGAAACTTCGTAGAATTCGCCGTCGATGACCTCGGGCGGATCGCCCGGCCGTGGTTGCGCCCCGCTGTTCGGGCGCGTGACCACGGAAAAGCGCCGTCCGAGATACCGCAGGACAAGGCTGCGGACCGGCCGAATCAACAGCGACATGCCAAGGATGTCGGTGAAGAACCCCGGCGTGATCATCAGGAGGCCGGCGAAGATGATCAGAACCCCGTGGGCCAGCGGCTCGGACGGATCGCGCAGGTCATGGACCGACCGCTGAAGGTCGGCAAACGCCATGGCCCCCTGCGCCTGCAACAGCCAGGACCCCAGAAAGGCCATCAGGATCACCAGTCCCAGCGTCGGCCAAAGCCCGATCAGGCTGCCGACCTGAATGAACAGGCCGATCTCGACGATCGGGACGACGATGAAGATCAGGATCAGCCACATGGCCCAACACTCCGTCCTTTTTGGGCGGCGGTGGACTTGCCGGAACCCGTGACCTACATAAGTACAGAATGTCCAGGTTACCAAGCCCCGGTCGACGAACGGGCAAAGGATTGCGCGATGAACAATTCGATGATTCAGCTTCTGGTTCTCGCCGGCGTGGCGGTTTTCCTGATTCTCAAGCTGAAAAGCGTTCTGGGAACCCGTGGCGGGTTTGAAGGCGACCCGCAGCCGCGCGTCATCCCGGACCAAATGCCGCGCCGGGGGGTCGAGGCCAGGGATGCCGCCGACCGCGACATCATCGACCATGTGCCCGAGGGCAGCGATGACGCGCGCGCGCTGGCGGCGATGAAGCTGGCCGAACCCAGCTTTTCGGTCGGTGGCTTTCTTCAGGGTGCGCGCGGTGCCTACGAGATGATCCTGTCGGCCTTCGCCAGGGGCGACCTTGCCGCCATCCGCCCCTTCCTGTCCGACGATGTCGCGGCCGGCTTTGCCGAGGTCTTTCAGAACCGCAAGGCACAAGGCCAGACGGTTTCGACCGAAATCCTCGGCATCCGGGAACTGACACTGCAGGGCGCAGAGCTGAACCGCGACAGCAAAGAGGCCGAAGTGACCGTGCGGTTTGTCGCGGAACTGATCTCGGCCACCCGCAACGCCGCGGGCGACGTGGTCGAAGGCGATCCGAAAAAGGCGCGCAAGCAGCGCGACGTCTGGACCTTTGGCCGCAAGATGGGGGCCAACGATCCGAACTGGCAGCTGATCGCCACCGGGATCTGACCGATGCGGCCGTCCGGCAGGACCGCGCCATGACCCGCCGCCCGCGTGGATTGCACGCCGAGGAACGCGAGCTTTGGACAAAGGTGGCGGCGACGGCGCGGGCGCTGCACCCCGACCGGCCCGAACGCCCGCTGCCGGAACCCGTGACGGCGCCGAAACGGCCGCAGACGCTTTTGGCGGCCTTCCGCCTTGGTCAGAAGGCCCGTCCCGTCAGCCCGTCCCACGATCTTGCCCCCGCGCCCCCGGACCATCTGGCGGCCCAGCCCTTGCGGATGGATCACAAGACCTATGACCGGATGCGGCGCGGGAAACTGGCACCCGAGGCGCGGATCGACCTGCACGGGATGGCGCTGGCCGAGGCCCACCCGGCGCTGATCGGCTTTGTCCTGAACGCCCATGGCCGGGGTCAGCGTCTGGTTCTGGTCATCACCGGCAAGGGCAAGCGCCGCGACGACGGCGGCCCGATCCCCGAACGGATCGGCGTTCTGCGCCATCAGGTGCCGCACTGGCTGGCCCAGCCGCCGCTCGGCTCGGCGATCCTGCAGGTCACGCCGGCCAGTCAGCGGCATG
The DNA here is from genome assembly GCA_964582215.1 of uncultured Frigidibacter sp. Classification (GTDB taxonomy): domain Bacteria; phylum Pseudomonadota; class Alphaproteobacteria; order Rhodobacterales; family Rhodobacteraceae; genus TMP-24. The sequence goes on along the minus strand of CAZORV010000002.1, from coordinate 42,335 downwards.
GCGGGACGGGCGCCTATTACGTCTATCTCAGGCGGTAGCCGTTCGGCCCCTGCCCGCCCTAATTCTGCGCGATGGCCGCAACCGGCGACAAGACGATCTGCGTCGCGTTCTGCACCGTCAGGACCACCCCGCCCAGCAGGCCCGGCCGTCCGGTCCGGTCGCGGGCAAAGGCGGCGTCGACATCGCCGATATTGCCAAGGATCGCCAGAAGCGCCGGCGAATTGCCGACGTTGAAATGGCCCGAACCGGTGGAAAAGGCCGTCGTGTCGATCAGCGTCACCTTCAGATCGCCCAGCTCGGCCGGATCGGTCAGATTGCCGACCCTTTCCCGCTGGCCGGTCAGCCGTGCCGACAGCGCCAGCGCCTTGTCCTTCTTCGAGGTGAAGATCAGGAACGGTTGCGGCAGCCGCCCGATCCGCGCCGCCTGTTCGTGGAAGACGTCAATGTCAATGTCGGGCGACATCAGCACAACCCCGTTGATCCGTGCCAGCGCCGCGTTCTTGCCGCCGATCGACATCTGCCGCAGCGTCTCCATCACCACCGCCCCGCCCATCGAATGGGCAACGATGGTGACATGCCGCGCCCCGGCACGCTCGACCTCTTCAATCAGCCCTTCCAGACCGTCCCGCGCAAACAAAGCTGAATCGCGGTCATAGACATAGCCCAGCGGATTGGCCCGCGATGGCCAGGAATAATGGACCAGCGCCGCCTGGACCTTAAGGTCATAGCCCAGCTGCGCCAGCCGGTAGGTGCCTTCGGCAAAGGTATTGTTGAACCCGTGAACGAAGATCACCGCGTCATGGCGGGCGCGCAGCGCCGTCGCCAGATCGCCCCGGAATGCCGGCGCGCCATCATAGATGACCTGCGAGGTGGCGACGAACTCCTTCGCGGGATCGGGCCGCTTGCCCTTTTCCGGCCAGTCGATCGTCCCTGGCTGCCGGTCGGGCGGAATCGCGACATCGACGCGGGCATAGCGCACGTCCGGCTGACGGACCTTGCCAAAGGGCTCGGCCTCTTCGGCGTCAAAGCCGCGCGTCGTGCCGATGAAAACCTGCTCGACCGCGCCGGATCGCGCCGCCTCGGGCACGATCTTCATCGCGCCGCGTTCGGTGCAGCCGGTCAGCAGCACCAGCACCATAACCAACCCGAACCGCATCCTGCACCCTTGCCCGCCAGCGCCCCACTATGCCGCCACCGCGCGGCAGGGTCTACAGCACATAACGGCTGAGATCGGCCGAGCGCGAAAGATCGCCGAGGTTCTTCTCGACAAAGGCGGCGTCCACCGTCACCGCCAGCCCGCCCCGGTCCGGCGCGGCAAAGGACAGATCCTCGAACACCCGCTCGATCACGGTATAAAGCCGCCGCGCGCCGATGTTTTCGACGCTGCGGTTCACCTCGGCCGCGATCCGCGCCAGCGCGGCAATCCCGTCGGGGGCAAAGGTCACGGTCACATCCTCGGTCCCCATCAGCGCCGAATATTGCCGGGTCAGGGCATTGTCGGTCTCGGTCAGGATCCGGACGAAATCCGCCTCGGTCAGGGGCTGCAACTCGACCCGGATCGGCAGGCGGCCCTGAAGCTCCGGCAAAAGGTCGGAGGGTTTGGCAATGTGAAACGCCCCCGAGGCGATGAAAAGGATATGGTCGGTCCGCACCGGCCCGTATTTCGTCGACACCGTCGTCCCCTCGATCAGCGGCAGAAGATCGCGCTGCACCCCCTCGCGGCTGACGTCGGCGCCGCGCGTCTCGGCCCGGGCGCAGACCTTGTCGATCTCGTCGATGAAGACGATGCCGTTTTCCTGCACCGCCTCAAGCGCCGCCGCCTTGACCTGTTCATCATCCAGAAGCTTGTCCGCCTCTTCCGAGATCAGAAGATCATAGCTTTCGGCGACCGTCAGCTTCTTGCGGACCTTGCGCCCGCCAAAGGCCTTGCCGAAAATCTCGCCCAGATTCATCATCCCCATGCCGCCCGGCTGGCCCGGCAGTTCGAACGCGGGCATCGGGTTTGACTGGTCGGCGATGTCCAGCTCGATCATCGTCTGGTCAAGCTCGCCCTTTTTCAGCTTGGCGCGGAACATCTCGCGCGTTGCCTCGCGCGCATCCGCCCCGGCAATCGCCTCGACCACCCGCTCTTCGGCCGCCTTGTGGGCGCGGGCCTTCACCTCTTCGCGCATCCGCGTCCTTGTGTCGACGATCGCCGCATCCATCAGATCGCGGATGATCTGGTCGACATCGCGGCCGACATAGCCGACCTCGGTGAACTTCGTCGCCTCGACCTTCAGGAACGGTGCCCGCGCCAGTTTCGCCAGCCGCCGCGAAATCTCGGTCTTGCCGACACCCGTGGGGCCGATCATCAGGATGTTCTTGGGATAGACCTCGTCCCGCAGATCGTCGGGCAACTGCTTGCGCCGCCAGCGGTTGCGCAGCGCCACCGCGACCGCGCGCTTGGCGGCGGTCTGGCCAATGATGAAACGATCAAGCTCGGACACGATTTCGCGGGGGGTCAGGTTGGTCATGGTCTACTCGGCATAGGGGGGAAGGCGGCCCTTGCCCGGAAAGTCCGGCAATATCCGCATGAGGGCGGCACGCAGGGGCACCCACCAGGTGCCGAGTGCCGTGATGAAAAACCCGAGGATCAGCAGGATCGCGGCCCAGTGGCCGGCACCGCCGTCGCCCTGCCCCCGCACCAGCCACGAGATCACCAGCGCGATATAGGCAATCCCCGCCGTCAGGAACGACCGCCGGTCGATCACCAGCGCCAGACAGGCGATCAGCACAAGTGCCAGCGCCGTCGCCGTCATGCCGCGCGCGCCGCCGATGTTGAAAAGCGTCAGCGCCACCGTATTGACCAGCGCGGGCGCCGCCAGAAGATGCAGCCAGAAGGCCGTCGCCGCATGACGGCCCAGCCGGTGCGGATCGCGCGTGTCGAACCACAAGCCCCCGGCAAAGGCGATCGCGCCGAAGATCAGTGTCGACAGCGCGAATTGCGGGTTGTTGCGCAGGTCGAACATCGCCCCGGCAAACCCGCCGGTCAGCATCGTCAGCGCGCCCAGCGACGCGGTCAGCCCATAGATCGAGGCCAGCCCGAAAAGGCCAAGGACGAACATCGCAAACGGCAGCCGGAACCGCCGGTACCAGACCGCCATCCCCGCCATCGCCACGAGATTGGCCGCGACAAAGACCGCCCGCACCGGCTGGTCGCCGCGCGCAAGCGTCGTCAGAACCGACAGATAGACACCGCCGCCAAAGGCCATCGCCAGCACCATCGACGGCAGGTTCATCCGCCGTTCAATGGTGAAATAGGTGGCCCACCACCAGGCAATCGCCGCGCAGATCGCCGGCAGGGCGATCATCATCCCGACGCCGCCGAACCAGGCCAGCATCAGCGCAATGCCCGCCAAAAGGATGATCAGGCCAAGCGACACGAAAATCTCGGAAAATCCCCTGAAGAACTCGAACGGCTCATCCTCGGCCGCCATCGCGCTTCGCCGCCCGTCACGGGTCTGGGCCAGCGCCAGAACCCCGGCGGCCTGCGCCTCGCTGATCACGCCCGACTGGACGGCGGCGCGCAGGTCGGCCGCGCCGATGCTTTTGACCTCATCAGCCACCGATCACCTCGACCGTCAGATTGCCGTTTGTATAGACGCAGATGTCCGCTGCGATCGCCATCGCGCTTCGTGCAATTTCCTCGGCGCCCATCCCGGTCGCCATCAGGCCGCGCGCGGCGGCCAGTGCGAAATTGCCGCCCGACCCGATGGCGGCGACGTCATGCTCGGGCTCCAGCACATCCCCCGCCCCGGTGATCACAAACAGGTCGCGGCCGTCGGTGACGATCAGCATCGCCTCAAGGTTCCGCAGATACTTGTCCATACGCCAGTCCTTGGCCAGCTCGACCGAGGCGCGGGCCAGCTGGCCGGGCGCTGCCTCCAGCTTCTTTTCCAGCCGCTCCAGCAGGGTAAAGGCGTCGGCGGTCGACCCGGCAAAGCCTGCGACCACCTCATGCCCGCCCGGCGACAGGCGCCGCACCTTGCGCGCCGTGCCCTTGATCACGGTCGGGCCAAGGCTGACCTGCCCGTCGCCCGCCACCACCACCTGCCCGCCGCGCCGCACGGCCAGGATCGTCGTGCCATGCCAGCCGGGAAATTTCTCGTCGCTCATCGTCCGCGCCCTTGCCTGCCAATGATCCTGACCGAGATATGGGCCACCCGGCGCCGCCCGGCAACCCTTGCAGTCGCCATGCCGCCTTGCGTAACGTCGCCGCATGTCTGATCCCGCCTCTGTCCGCATCCACCTTGGCCCCGCGACGCTTGCCATGGCGCAGGCGGGGCGCCACAACTTCCTTGACCGGCTGACGGGCGCGATGCGCGGCGCCGGGCTGAACCCCGAATACCGCGACAATTCCTACGCCGAACGCCTTGCCACCGGCGCCCTGCCCGGCTGGTCGATGTTCGAGATGGAGCCACCCGAGGGCCCGAGGTCGCTGGTCTTCCGCCGCGCCTATGTCGCGCCCTTCTGGCAAATCGACGCGACCGACCGGCGCTGGGACTGGACCGTGGCGCAAAACCGGTTTCACCTGACCGCCGATCAGCGGCCCGAGGCGCGGCGGTTCGCGGCCTACTGGCGGCGGCGGATCTATCAGGACCAGACCGACAACAGCGTCCGGGGCGGTGCCGTGTTCGTGCCGCTGCAGGCCCGGTTGACCGAGTGCCGGCCCTTTCAGTCCATGTCGCCGATCGCCATGCTGGAAAGCCTTCTGGCCCGCTACCCCGACCGCCGCATCGTCGCGACCCTGCACCCCAAACTGACGCCGACCGATGACGAGACGGCAGCACTGGCCCGGCTGACCGCCCGCCATCCCCGCCTTGCCGTCGAGCGCCGGGCATCAGCCGACATGCTGGCGCGCTGCGACTTTGTCGCGACACAGAACAGCGCCGCCGCGTTCGAGGCGCTGTTCTTCCGCAAGCGCGTCCTGCTGTTTGCCGGGATCGACTTCCACCACCCGTTCGCCTCGGTCTGGCGCGACGGCGAAGATGCGGCCTACGCCAGCCTTGCCACCGACGAGCCGGACTTCGACGGCTATCTCTTCTGGTATCTGCAGGGCCAGAGCCTGAACGCCGGGCGCGAGGATTTCGGCCCCCGCGCCCTGGCGCGGCTGGCGGCGCTGGGCATGGTGCCCGAAAACTGAAACGGCCCCCGGTGGATGCCGGGGGCCGTAAATCCGTTGATCGCCGCGCGACCGGTCAGATCGAAGCTTCGATCCAGTTCTGCAGGGCGGCCTTCGGCGCCGCGCCGACCTTGTTCGACACAACCTCGCCGCCCTTGAACAGGAACAGCGCCGGAATGCCGCGCACGCCGAACTGGGTCAGAAGGTCGGGGTTTTCGTCGGCATTGACCTTAACGATCTTCACCTTGCCCGAATAATGCGCCGAAAGCTCCTCAAGCGAGGGGCCGATCTGTTTGCACGGGCCACACCACTCGGCCCAGAAGTCGACAACGACCGGGATCGGCGAGTTACGCACTTCCGTTTCAAAGGTGGCGTCGGTGACGGCAACGGTGGCCATGATGTTCTCCGGATGGATTCTGGGTCGGGAAAGGAACGTAGGTCTGACGGGCCGTCCCGTCAAGGGAGTGTGGCCTTTTGCATGGCTGCCCTCACGATATTGGGGGGTATCACCATCAACTGCGCGGTCCGCGTCCAGACGACGGCAACGTCGACTTTGCGGTCCGGATAGATCTGGCCCAGCATGGCCGCATAGGCGCCAAGCTGGCGCAGGATGCCCTCGGGCACATCCTCGGGCCGGTCCGGCACCTGCCGGTTCGACTTGAAGTCAACCGCCAGAATCCGGTCGGGCAGGATCACCAGCCGGTCAACGGTACCCTGCACCATCCGGCCGCCAAGCTCGGGCACGTGGGCCGCAAGCTCGACCTCGACCAGCGCGCCCGGCTGAAACAGCGGGCCCAGGTCCGGGGCGTCGATAACCGCCCGCGCCTCGGCAAAAACAGTGTCTGTTTCGGCTGAATCCACCCCTTCTGCAAGACGCGCCGCCACCTCGGGCCAGTCCCGGCGCGGCAGCCCCGGAAGATGCTGCAACATAAGATGCAACCATGTCCCCTGCCGCCTGGCCGCCGCTTCGTCCAGCCCCGCCTCGCCCGGCAGCGCCTTGGCACCGCCAAGGTCCGAGGGTGACAAGGGCTTGTCGGGCGTCGCGGCGGCGACCGGCGCCCCGGTCGCCCAGGCCGGCAGATCCGGCCACGCCCCGGCCGCCTCGGCGACCGCGGCCAACGGGTCGGGCCATTGCCCGTATTGATGCCGCCTGATCAACCCCGGGGTCGCCCGGTGCGTCGGCGAGATCACGTCAATCGCCCCCGCCCGCTCCAGTCCGGCTGCCACCAGACTGTGCCAGCTTTCATCGCCCGATCCGACGTCGCCCGCCGCACAGACGATCAGCCAGCTTTCGGCCCGCGTCATCGCCACGTACAGCAGCCGCATCCTTTCTTCCCGCGCCGCCGCCCGCCGCCGCTCGGCCGCCGCCGTCAGGACCGGCGGGCTCTGGTCGGCCGTCACCCGCCAAAGCGCCACCCCGTCCCCGGTCCGCGCAATCGCGCCACGGTCACGCTCGGCCCACTTCGCCGCGTCAGGCAGGATGACCACAGGCGCCTCAAGCCCCTTGGCCCCGTGAACCGTCATCACCCGGATCGCGCGGGCGGCGCTGTCGGTCTGGCGCTTGACCTCGACATCACCGGACTGCATCCAGACCAGAAAGCCGGTCAGACTGGGCACCGACGCCTGCTCATAGGCCAAAGCCTCGGCCAGAAGTGCGTCGATGGCCTCCTCGGCCTCGGTCCCCAGCCGCGCCAGCAGCTTGCGGCGGCCGTCGAACCGGGTCAGCAGCCGGTCGATCAACTCGTAAGGACGCAGAAAGTCCGCCTGCCCGCGCAGGTCGTCCAAAACCGCCATCGTCGCCGAAAACCGACCCTCTTCCGCCCGAAGCGCCTGCCAGAGATAGGCCTTTGGCCCCCGACCGTGCGCCAGATCGTAGAGTGCCGCCTCGGACCAGCCGAACAAAGGCGACCGCAGGACGGCGGCCAGCGACAGGTCGTCTTCGGGCAGCGCCAGGAACGACAAAAGCGCCAGAATATCCTTGACCGCCAGCTCGTCCGCCAGCTTCAGCCGGTCAGCCCCGGCGACCCGCAGCCCCGCTGCCTTGCAGGCACGGATAATCTCCTGAAACAACGCCCGCCGCCGCCGGACCAGGATCAGAACGTCGCCCTCGTGCAGCGCCCGCTGCCCGTCGCGCGTTTTAATCACCGTGCCCCGGGCGATCATCCCGGCAATCTCGGCCGCAATCTGGCGGGCCAGCAGAACCGTCTCGTGACTGTCGGCCAGCTGGTCGACCGGATTGTCCCAGGGTTCGGCCGCAGGCTCGGGCGTCTTCGGAACCGCGGGCCAGAGATCGACGCGGCCGGGCATGTCGGCGCGAAACGCCTGATGCTGCGTCGGGCCACCCAGCCCCCGGTTGACCTCGTCGCCAAAAGTCTTGTCGACCACATCCAGGATCGCCCGCGACGACCGGAACGAATGCCGCAGGTCCAGCGCCTGAAACGGCGCCCGCGCCCCCCGGTGGCGCTGCTCGAACTCGGCCCGCATCGCGTCGAACGTGACAAGATCGGCGCCCTGAAAGGAATAGATCGACTGTTTCTTGTCACCGACGACGAAGATCCGCCGCCCGGCCCCGCGCGCCCCCTCGCCCGCCGTGAACTCTTCGGCCAGACGCTCGATCACCCGCCACTGGCCGGGGCTGGTGTCCTGCGCCTCATCGACCAGAATATGGTCGATCCCGCCGTCAAGCCGGTAAAGCACCCAGGCCGCCACCGACCGGTCAGACAGAAGTGCCGCCGCCTTGCCGATCAGATCGTCGAAATCAAGAAGCCCGCCCATCGCCTTGCGCGCCTGATAGCGCGGCAGAAAGGCGCCCGCGAACCGGTGCAGCGCCCGGGTCTTTGTCCTGGCACCCAAGGCCAGCCGAAGCGGCCGCGCCGCCTCGACCCGCAGCATCAGCGCCTCAAGTGCAGGAACGAACGGCGCCGCCGCCCCCCCGGCCAGAGCCTTGGTCGGAAAGGCGCCCAGCTTGGCGGCGAAGGCGCATTTCGCCGCCGCGCTGTAAAGCAGCACATCTTCCAGCAGCGCCAGGCCCGCCAGCGTCGGCCTCACATTGGCCAGCGTTCGCCCGGCCCCTTGATCCTTGGGACCACTGGTCGCCAACAGCGGCAACAGCCCCGCGATCAGCGCATCCTCGCCCCCCAGAAACACCCCGGACAGCAAGGCCTGTTCGTCAAACCCCGGCGCGAGGTCAAAGCACCGCGACAAGTCGGCATCCGCCACGGGGGCAGAAAAAGCGTCACTATTCCGGCAGATTTCGCCTAGAACCGCCGCCATATCCTCGCCCGGATGCAGGCCCGCCAGCGCTGCGACCGCCACGGGGTCATCACCATCGGCCATCTCCTCGACAACCTCTTGCCGGAGGAGAAGCGCCGAGCGTTCGTCCAGCTCGTGAAAGTCGGGCGACACCCGCGCTTCAAGCGGAAAGCGCCGCAGCAGGCCCGCGCAAAAGGCGTGGATCGTCTGGATCTTCAACCCGCCCGGCGTCTCGATCGCCCGCGCAAACAGCCGCCGGGCGCTCGACAGAACCTCGGGCGTGATGGCACCTTCGACGCCCAGTTCGGCCAGTTCGTCGCGCAGCTTGTCTTCGGCGCGCATCGCCCAGCGACCCAGGCGCCTGAACAGCCGGTTCTGCATCTCGCTTGCCGCCGCCTTGGTGTAGGTCAGACAGAGGATGCGCTGCGGCGCGGTTCCGGCCATCAAAAGCCGCGCCACCCGGTCGGTCAGAACCCGCGTCTTGCCCGAGCCGGCATTGGCGGCCAGCCAGGTCGAAAAGTCGGGGTCAGCCGCCAGAACCTGCGCGCGGGTCGCGTCATCATTCATCGCCGACATCCTCGGGCCGGGGCGCGTCCGCCATCTGCCATTCGCCGAACCGCGCCAGATGGTCATAGTCGCCCGCGTCGCCGACCTTGAACACCGCCCGGCGCGCGGTGAAGCCCTTGCCCTGCCGCAGATACTGGCCGATCAGCCGCTCGAGCGCCGCCCATTCCGCGTCGAGGTCCAGATCAGCGCGCTCGGTGCGCTTTTCATCCCCCTCGCCGCCAAGCTGCACAAAGGTAAAGCCGGACGCAGGCCGCGCACCGATCCCGGCAAAGGCGCCCCGTTCGGCCATCGCGGCCTCAAGCGGCAGCTGTTTTTCAAACCTGAACTGTTCGTTCTTCGATGGCGGGGCGCCGGACTTGTAGTCATAGACATGCACCGTGCCGTCATCGGCCAGATCAATCCGGTCCGGGCGCGCGGTCAGGGTAAAGGCCAGTCGCCCGACGACCTGCGCACCCGGCGCTTCAATGACCATCGGCTCGGCCGTCGCCCGTCGCCGCTCCTCGGCCGCGACGAACCGGTCGGCGATGCGGGCAATGCGCGCGCGCCAAAGCGCCCGGGCCGTCGGCCATTGCACCTCGGCCGCCAGAACCGTGTCTGTTACGGCCAAAAGCCGCGCCTTTGCCTCGGCCGGTGCCTCGTCACCGGGCCAGCCCCGCACGAAGAGTTCGACGATCCTGTGCAGGACCTTGCCGCGTATCCGGGCGTCCGGTTCGGCGCGCAGCGGGTCAAGCGGGCGAAGCCGCAGGATATAGCGCGCGTAAACCGCATAGGGGTCGCGGATCAGGCGGGTAATCGCGGTGACCGGCAGCTCGCGCGGCCGTGCGGCGACCGGCGGGCGCGGGGCAGGGCGCGCGGCCGGTTCGGTCCGGCCCGGCCGGTCCAGCGCCACGGCCCAGTCCAGCCACTGGCGACCGCGGCCCCGCATCGCCGCCAGCGCCCCGGCCTCGCCATCCAGTCCGGCGATCAGGTTTGTCAGCCGGTCAAGCCAGCGCGATGGCACCGTCTCGGCCTCGTCATCCCGAAGGGCGCGGGACAGGATGACGCAGGGGCCGGCGGCTGCGATCTGGAAATCATGGGCCGACAGGCCGATCTGCCGTTCCGGCAGCAAAAGCCCCGCCTGCAGGCGCATCTGCCGCGAGAGCCAGGGATCGGGCGCGACGGCGGCGGGCCAGACCCCGTCATTCAGACCCCCGACAATCACCAGATCAGCCTCCAGCTCGCGCGCCTCGCGGGTGCCCTCGATGGCGATCAGCGGGTGCGTGCCAAGGCTGGCGCGCACAGGCTCCTTTTGCAAAAGCACGCGCACCAGGTCGGCAAAGTCGGCGGCATGAAAGTCGCCCCCATGCCCGGCCTCGGCGCGAAGCGACTGCAGGACCGCAAGCGCGGCCTCGCCCGCGTCCCTGCGCCAGACCTCGCTGGCCGCCACATCGCCGCCCGGACCGGCGGCCAGATCCCCGATCATGGCAAAAAGCGTGTCTGTCCAGGCCAAAAGCGGCATTTCGGCTGCGGGCGGCAAGTGTGAAAGCCAGCGCGCCAACCAGTCAGCCCAGGCTGACCGATGAAGGTCATCCGACCGGCCTGCCCACTCCGCCAGAAACGCGCCATCGGGAAAGGCGGGGCCATGGCGCCGCAAATGCAGCTCCAGATCGCGGGTCAGCCGCAGATGGTCGCCCCTGTGGGGCGAGCCGGTCGCGGTCATCGGATGTTTCAGCAACACCAGCAGCGCCTCGCCGGTCAGCCGCCGTCCGAAAACCTCGACCAGATGGCCGATCAGACGGCCCGGCGCCGTCAGATGAAGCGGGCGCCCGCCGCTGTCGTCCGGGACGATGCCCCAGCGGTCCAGCGCCGCCGTCACCCGCCGCGCCAGCGTCCGGTCGGGCGTCAGAAGAACCGCCTTGCACCCATCCGCAACCGCCCGCCGCAGCGCCAGAGAAATCGCCAGCGCCTCGGCCCGGGGCGTCGGCGCCTCGATCAGCGACAGGTTCCGGGTTGCCTCGTTCAGCGGGCCGAGGCTCGCGCCTTCGGTCAGCCACTGATCGGTGACCGGGGCCGGGCGAAGCGCCAGCGACAGCAGACGGTTGCGCGCCGGATCGGGCGCCGCGCCGCCCCAGTCGGCGACGTCCGCCGGGCCAAGGCCCAGCGCCGTCAAAAGCCGCGCGAACCGATATTGCGGGTGATCCTCGTCCGGAACCGGCCCGGCGGTCAGGCTGGCCCAGGCCGCACCGGTCATGAACGGATCAAAGCCCGGCAGGACGACCGCCCCCTGCGGCAGCCGCGCCACCGCCTGCATCAGCAACAGGGTCGACCCGCGCGAGCCTGTCGACCCCGCAACCAGAACCGGCCCGGGCGGCGGCGCAGTCTGCCAGCGCCGCACCAACTGTTCCGCCGCCTGCCGCTGCAACGTCGCCGAACCCGCCGCGCCCTCGGTCAGATAGGGGCCGATCAGCCGCAGAAACTGCAGCGACCGTTCCCAATGGGCCGCGTGATCGCCGCCCAGCGCAGGGTCGTCCAGCGCGGCGGGGGCGACACCCTCGGCAGCCATCTCGTCGATCAGATCGGCCAGCGTGTCGGCCAGGTCGATGACGGCAGTACCCGGCGCAAAATCACGCTCTTGCGCCGCCAGCCGCCCGACCAGCTGCGCCAGTTCCAGCCGCCGCCGCAGCGATGGCAGCGGCGGCGGCAGGCCGAGAGACGGGTCATCGCCAAGGTCGGAAATCAGCCGGAGATCCGGCAGAAAGCTGGGACCGAGACGGCGAAAGGCTGCCCGGACCCGTTCGCGCATCCGCGCGGTGTTCAGATAGACCGTCACGCGCGCGATCGCCTCGGGCGGGCTGTCGGCCAGCCGCGCCACCAGCCCCCGCACCAGACAGTCGGGAAAACGGGCGCCGGGCGGCAGGCCGAACAGCCGGGGCAGGGGTTGGGGGTCAAACACCGGCCTGACCCAGCATCGCCTCGGCCAGCGCAATGCTTTCAGGCCGGCCGACATCACACCAGCCGCCCCGATGCACCAGTCCGAAAAGCCGCCCTTGCGCGGCCATCGCATCCCAGACCGGGTTGATCGAAAAGACCTGCCCGGGCCAGTCGGCAAACGGCCTGGTCCGGATGATCTGCGCGCCTGTATAGACAAGGTCAGCCCCCCGGGTCAGGCGCCCGGCATCGTCGATGGCAAAATCGCCTTTTCCGCGATGGCCGACGGCCCGGTCACGCGGCACCAGCAGCAACAGGGCATCCATACGCGGCGCGTCCCAGGCCGCGGCCAGCTGGCCCATGGCGCGGGGACCGGTCCAGACCGCGTCGCTGTTCATGGTGAATACGGGGTCGGCGGCAAGCAGCGGCAAGGCCCGCTTCAACCCGCCGCCCGTCTCTAGAATCGTGTCTGTTTCGGCCGAAAACGCGATTTCCGGCCGCCCCGCCAGATGTGCCCTGATCTGGTCGCCGCGATAATGCAGGTTCACGACAACGCGGCCCGCGCCTGCCGCCTGTTCCAGCGCATGGTCAATCAGCGCCTTGCCCGCGACCGGGATCAGCGGCTTCGGCCGGTCGGCGGTCAGCGCCCCCATGCGCGTCCCGAAGCCGGCGGCAAACAGCATCAGCGCGCGGGGTTGATCGGGCATTTGTCCCTTAGTCCTTTCAGGCGTCGGGCATCGGGTTCGGGCAGTTCGCGGGCTATCACTTCGGCCAGCGACCGCAGGGCAGGGTGGTCAAGATCGCGTTGCAGATTGGCCCAGACACGCGGCAGAAAATCGAGATAGCGCGGCTTGCCATCCTTGAGGCAGAGCTTTGTCAGAACCGCCACCAGCCGCAAGCCGCGCTGGGCACCGATCAGCGCATAGGCGGGCATGAAATCGGCCTCGCCCAGTCCCCGAAGGTCGAGATAGGCGCGGATGCAGGTGCGCTCCAGCCCCGGCGCCAGGTCACGCCGCGCGTCCTGCAGCAGCGAGACAAGATCATAGGCCGGATCGGTGGCAAAGGCGTCCTGAAAGTCCAGCAGACCGACGCGGGCGAGGCCGGAACGTTCAGGCAGCCAGAGCAGATTTTCGGCGTGAAAATCGCGCATCGACAGGACCGGGGCGGCGCTGGTCAGCTGGTCATAAAGATCCGCGATCAGGCCGGGCAGGTCGGCCAGCGGCGCCGCGCCGGTTGCGGGCAGATAGACATCGTCAAGCAGTTGCACCAGCCGGGCCAGTGCCCGCCCGTCGCCCGGCGCCAGAAAGCCGGGGGGCGGCTGGCGGTGCAGGTCGGCCAGAAGGCCGGTCGCGGCCAGATAGATCGGCGCTTCACAGGCGGGGTCGGTTCGGGCGATGTGGGCGAAAAGATCGTCACCCAAATCCTCCAACAGCAGAAATCCGTCCGCCTCGTCCGTCGCCAGAATCCGGGGCGCCGAATAGGCCCTGGCCAGCAGCCAGCGCCCGACCTGCAGGAACCGGTCCACTGACTCGCCCCGCGCCGGATCGGCGTCCATCAGCACCGCGCCGCCGGCCAGCCGGAAGTAGCGCCGCGCCGAGGCATCGCCGGCCAGCGGCGTGATCGCCGCCGCGCCCCAACCGGCGCGCGCCAGAAAATCGCGCGCCAATGCCAGCCTCGGATCGGTCATGCCGCCGACCCCAGCGCCGCAAAGACCGCCGACCAGCGCGCGCCCTTTGCCGACAGGTCGGCCTGCCTGCCGTCACCGTCCCGGTCCGGCGTCAGCACCAGCGACAGCGCCTCGGCCGGGGCAAGCGCGCCCAGCCGGTCGGGCCATTCGACCAGACAGATCGCCTGATCGAATGCGTCAGTCAGGCCAAGCTCGGTCACGTCGTCGGCACTGGTCAGCCGATAAAGATCGGCATGCCAGACCTCGTTCCCGGCGGCGTCATAGACCTGAACCAGCGTGAAAGTGGGCGAGGGGACATCCTCGGCCCGGCCCGAGGCCGCCAGAAGATGCTGGATCAGCGCGCGGGCGAAATGGGTTTTTCCGGCACCAAGCGGGCCCGACAGCAGAATCGTGTGCCCCGGCGCCAGCAGGGGCGCGATCCGGCGGGCGAGGGCGGCGGTTGCCGCCTCGGTCGCAAGGGTCAGGCGGGCGTGATGGGCGGGCGTTGCAATCATGGGCGGACTCTTACCGCCCGCCCGGCGCCCCGCAAGCCGAAAGCTTAGCCAAGGCTGGCGAGGGTCAGCCAGCCGGCCAGTTCGGCCACCTGTTGCAGCGCGCCAAGCACGTCGCCGGTCTGGCCGCCGATCCGGCGCCGGGCGAAGGTGCCGAGCGCCAGCGCGGCCAGCGTCATGACAAGCGCGATCCGCAAAGCCTGACCAGGACCAAAGGGCAAAAGGGCGGCAAGGCCGATGGCAACCGCAGCGGCCACGCGCGCGGCGCTGACGGAACCGGCGGCCCGGCCCAATCCGTCGGGCCGCGCGGGCGGCATCAGCCAAAGCGCAACCGGCATGACGGCCCGGCTGGCCGCGCCAAGGGCGACCAGCCCGCAAAGTGCCGCGCACGGCGTCAGCGAGGTCAGCGCCGTGATGCGAAGCGCCAGCGAAAAGCCGATGGCCAGCGCGCCGTAGCTGCCGATGCGGCTGTCGCGCATGATGTCAAGCGCCCGCGCCCGGTCGTGCCCGCCGCCAAGCCCGTCGGCCAGATCGGCCAGCCCGTCCTCGTGCAGGGCGCCCGTCACCAGCACGGCCGCAAGGATCGCCAGCACCCGCGCAGGCCCCGGCGGCAGGCCAAATGTGGTCCCGAGCCAAAGACAAAGCGCCGAAATCGCGCCGACCATCAGCCCGACCAGCGGCCAGGTCCAGACCGTCGCCCCGACGGCAGGCACCGGCCCGGCGATCCTGCCGACGGGCAGCCGCGTCAGGACCATCACGCCCAGACGGACCTCGTCAAGGATGGCGCGCGGGCCGGGCAGGCTCATGCCTCGGACACTCCGGCCTCGCCAAAGGTTGCCATGCCGTTGTGGCAGGCCAGCGCCGACCGGACGATCCCCAGCGCCAGCGCGGCGCCCGATCCTTCGCCAAGCCGCATGTCGAACTCAAGAACCGGGCGCTTGCCAAGCGCTGCCAGCAACTTCCGGTGCCCGGGCTCGGCCGAGGCATGGCCGACCAGACAATGGTCCAGCAGCCCCGGCGCCGCCAGATGCAGGACCGCCGCCGCCGCCGTGCAGATGAACCCGTCCAGAATGACCGGAATCCGCGCCGCCCGCGCCGCCAGGACCGCGCCGCAGATCGCCGCCTGTTCCCGTCCGCCAAGCGCCGCCATCACCGCCCCCGCATCGCCCAGCGCCGCCGCATGCCGCGCCAGACCGCGTCCGATCGCATCGACCTTTCGCGCGATTCCAGCCGGATCAGAGCCTGTTCCCGGCCCGACCCAGTCAGCCGGATCGCCGCCGAAGCAGGCGGCTGCCAGGGCAGCGGCGACGGTCGAATTGCCGATCCCCATCTCGCCCAGAATCAGAATGTCGGCGCCCTCGTCAACTGCGGCGGCACCCCGGTTCAGGGCCGCAAGGCATTCCTCGGCGCTCATCGCCGGGCCTGCGGTGAAATCACCGGTCGGCTGGTCCAGATCCAGTGCGATCACGCCGAGGCTGGCGCCGTTCGCCCGGCAAAGCTGGTTGATCGCCGCCCCGCCGTTCTGAAAGTTCGCGACCATCTGCGCCGTCACTTCCTGCGGATAGGGATTGACCCCCTGCGCGCAGATCCCGTGGTTTCCGGCAAAGACCAGCGCCTGCGCCGTCCAGATCTCGGGCCGGGCGGTGGCGCGCCAGGTCGCCATGAATTCGGCGATCTCTTCCAGACGGCCAAGCGACCCCGGCGGTTTGGTCAGGCTGTTCTGCCTGTCCTGCGCGGCCCTGGCGGCGGCGCGGTCCGGCCCCGGCAGGCGGGCTGCAAGGTCGGCAAGGTCGGCAAGGGAGGCAAGCTGGAAGGTCATGTCATTTCACTTTCAAGGGCAGGCCCGCGACGGCAAGGATCACCTCGTCCGCCACCGCCGCAACCTGCTGGTTCAGTCGTCCGGCCGCGTCGCGGAAGTCGCGCGCCAGCTTGTTGTCGGGCACGATACCGCCGCCCACCTCGTTCGTCACAAGGACCACGGGACTGGTCTGACCGGGCAGGGCGTCGCACAGGGCCCGCGCCTCGGCCGCCCAGTCATGCCCGCCCAGCATCAGGTTCGTCAGCCAAAGGGTCAGGCAGTCGACCAGTCGCGGCCCCTGGCCATCGGTCGCCCGCAAGGCCCCGGTCAGGTCAAGCGGGGCGGCGTGGTCGACCCATTCCGCGCCCCGCCGCGCCCGGTGCGCCGCGACCCTGTCGGCCATCTCGGCATCCCGGACCTCGGCCGTGGCGATATAGATCGCCGGACGCCCAAGCGACAGCGCCTTCGTCTCGGCGATGACGCTTTTGCCTGATCGGGCGCCACCGGTGATCAGTATCGTCTTGCTCATGCGTCAGCGACAAAGCAGAAACGGCGCCACCACGAAAGGGGGAATGCGACCGTGCCTGACCGGGCGGCGACAGAACTGATCCTGATCCGCCATGCGCCGGCGCTGACCGGCGGGCGGCTCTGTGGCCGGACGGATGTCGGGGCCGATCTGACGGACGCGGCGCAGCTTGCCGCCGTGCGTGCGGCGCTGTCCACCCCCGCGCGGCTGATCGTCAGCCCGGCGCTGCGCTGCCGTCAGACGGCGGCGGCGCTTTGGCCCGGACCTGCGGCGACGGATGCGCGGCTTTGGGAACAGGATTTCGGCGACTGGGACGGGCTTGCCTATGCCGGCCTGCCGGATCTCGACGCCCTGACAGCCGAGGCGCTGGCCGATCACCGCCCGCCCCGGGGCGAAAGCTTTGCCGATCTTTGCGCCCGCGCCCGCCCCGCACTGGAAGAGGCTGCCGCCACCGGCCCCGCCACCATCGTCGCCCATGCCGGTATCGTCCGCGCCGCACTGGCGCTGGCGCTGGGTTCGGTTCCGCAGGCGCTGGCGTTCGAGGTCGCCCCCCTGTCGGTCACGCGGCTGGTCGCACTGCCGCAGGGCTGGTCGGTCCGTTCGGTCAACTGGACGCCGGCATGATCCGCGTCGCCGGTCATTTCGGAGAGCTTTTGCAAGGCCGTCTTGGCCCCGCCGGCCCGGTCGTGCTGGTCACGCTGCCCTGCGACGCGCTGGCGGTCGAGGCCATCCGCGCGGCGCTGCCGGACGATCACGGCCTTCTGCCGCCCGCCCGCGCCCGCGCGCTGCTGGAACGGCTGGGCCTGGCCGACCCCGGCGCCTTCAGTCTGACCGCGACCATGCCGCGCGGTGGCGGTGCAGGCGCTTCGACCGCAGCGCTGGTGGCGCTGGCGCGTCTGGCGGGGTCCGACCATGCGCCCGACCAGCTGGCCCGCGCCTGTGTGGCGGTCGAGGGGGCCAGCGATCCGCTGATGTTCGCGGCACCCGAAAGGCTGCTATGGGCCTCGCGCCGCGCGGAGGTGATGGACCAGCTGCCCGCACTTCCCGCCTTTGACATTGTCGGCGGCTTTTGGGGCCCGAACCGCCGGACCGACCCGGTCGATGACGGGTTCCCCGACATTTCCGACCTGATCACCCCCTGGAAAGCCGCCGCCGAACGCGCGGATCTGGCGGCCTTGGCGGCCCTTGCCAGCCAGTCCGCCCGCCGGACGCTTGCCCGGCGCGGCCCGGCCGACGACCCGACCGGAGCGCTGGCGACCGCTCTCGGCGCGCTTGGCCATGTGATTGCCCATACCGGTTCCGCGCGTGGCCTGCTATTTGCGCCCGGAACGATTCCCCCCGTGGCCCCCGCACGGCTGGTCGCCGCCGGGTTCCGGCGCATCGTGAGTTTTCGGGCGGGCAGGAAGGTTGGCGGATGACGGGTGCGGGAATGATGCTGGTTGGCCTGACGGTCGATCTGTTGATCGGCTGGCCGAACTGGCTGTTCGCGCGGGTCGGTCATCCGGTGACATGGATCGGCGGTCTGATCGGCCGGCTGGACCTTTGGCTGAACCTCGACGGAACCGAGGATCGTGACCGCCGGCTGGCCGGGGTTGTCGGCGCGCTGCTGGTGATTTCGGCGGCGGCGGCAGTGGCGGCGCTGGTGCAATGGCTGCTGCCCCCGGGCTGGCGCGGCCTGCTGATCGGCGGCCTGATCGCCTGGCCACTGATCGCGGCGCGGTCGCTTCATGACCATGTGCGCGCCGTCGCGGCACCCCTGATCGCCGGCGACATTGCCGCCGCACGGCTTGCCGTCGCGCGCATCGTCGGCCGCGATCCGGCTGCGCTTGATGCGGCCGGCGTTTCCCGGGCCTCGATCGAAAGCCTGGCCGAGAATGCCTCGGACGGGGTCATTGCGCCGCTGTTCTGGGGCGCGATCTTCGGGCTTCCGGGTATCGCCGCCTACAAGGCGATCAACACGCTCGATTCGATGATCGGCCACCGCACCCCCCGGCATCAGGCCTTCGGCTGGGCGGCGGCGCGGATCGACGATCTTGTCAATCTCATCCCCGCCCGGCTGACCGGCCTGCTGATCGCCCTGGTCGCGCCCGCGCCGCGCGCCGCACTGGCGGTCATGTGGCGTGACGCGCCGCGCCACCGGTCACCCAACGCGGGCTGGCCCGAGGCCGCGATGGCCGCCGCGCTGTCGGTGCGCCTGTCCGGCCCCCGCACCTATCAGGGCCACACGGCCGACGAGCCCTGGGTCAACCCGGGCGCAGCCGATCCGGCCCCGGCCGACATCGAACGGGCACTGTCCCTGTCGCGGCGGGCGCTGGCCGTCGCGGCGGCCGTTCTGGCGGTGGTCTGGCTGATCTGATGCGGGATCACGGCGGCAACATCGACCGGGCGATCAGCACTTATGGCGGCGATCCGGCGGACTGGATCGACCTGTCGACGGGCATCAACCGCGTGCCCTATCCGCTGCCGCCCGTCAGCGACGCTGCCTGGACCCAGCTGCCGACCCGCGCCGCCATGGCGCGGCTGACCGGGGCCGCCGCGCGCGCCTACGGGACAAGCGCCGCGATCCTGCCGGTGGCGGGCGCGCAGGCGGCGATCCAGATGATCCCGCGGCTGACCCGACCGGGCCGCGCGCGGGTTCTGGCGCCAACCTACAACGAACACGCTGCCAGCCTGCGCGCGGCGGGCTGGATGGTCGAGGAAGTGTCTGATCCGGCCGAAATCGCCGGCGCCGACCTTGGGATCATCGTCAACCCCAACAACCCCGACGGCCGCAGCCACGATCCGGCCAGCCTTGTCGCACTGTCCCGCACCACCGGCCGCCTGATCATCGACGAAAGCTTCGCCGACCCGCGCCCCGACCTGTCGGCAGCGCCGCTTGCCGGGTCGGGCACCATGCTGATCCTGCGATCCTTCGGCAAATTCTACGGGCTCGCAGGCCTGCGCCTTGGCTTCATCCTCGGCCCCGCCGCCGACATCGCGGCCCTTGCCGAAATGGCCGGACCCTGGCCCATATCGGGCGCGGCCATCGAAATCGGCGCCACCGCCTTGCAGGACAGCGACTGGGCGCAAGCCACCATCACCCGGCTGACGGGCGAGTGCGACCGGATCGACGCACTGGCCCGCGGCGCCGGCTGGGCCAGCCTCGGCGGCGGCCCGCTGTTCCGGCTTTACGACACGCCCGACGCTTTGGCGGCGCAAGACCGGCTGGCAAAGGCTCGCATCTGGTCTCGGTGCTTTCCCTATTCCGCACGCTGGCTCCGGCTGGGCCTGCCCGGCAGCGTCGCTGAATGGGACCGGCTTTCGGTGGCCCTTTCGGCCTGACGCCGAGCGACGCACAGCATCCCGCAACCTCGCCCGATCCTTCCGGCGACAGGCCGGGCGACAGCGCCCGCCCTGTCAGCGCGCAAGCCGCCCCAGCATCCCCGCCGCCGCATGGCGCCCGGTGGCAAGGCAGGTGGTCAGAAGATAGCCACCGGTCGGCGCCTCCCAGTCCAGCATTTCGCCGGCGGCAAAGACGCCGGGCAGGCCGACCAGTTCCAGCGCATCCGACAGGCTTTCGCGGGCAATCCCCCCGGCGGACGAAATCGCCTCGGCCAGCGGGCGCGGGCCCTCCAGACGTGCGGGCAGGGCCTTGATCAGCCGGGCAAGGGCGCCCGGATCTTCGGGCAGCGGCCTGCCCCATTCGTGCAGGAGGGCCAGCCTGACCGGATCAAGGCCAAGCGCCTTTCGCAGATGGTTCGACTGGCTGTCACGGCCCCTCGGCCGGGCAAGCCGCGCCGCCAGATCGGCCAAAGACCGATCCGGTGCCAGATCGAGCGTCAGCGTGGCCCCGTCGCGGATCCGCGACGACAGTGAATAGATGCCGCCGCCTTCGACCCCCCGGGCCGAGATGACGAACTCTCCGCTTGTCCGCGCGCCGCCTGCCATCAGCGCCACGCCCTTGACCGGCAGGCCGAAATGCCGGGCCATCGGCTCGCCCCAGCGGACCGCAAAACCGACGTTGGCGGGCTGGAAGGCGCGGACCTGAACGCCCCTGTCGGCCAGCACCGGCACCCAGGCCCCGTCGGACCCCAGACGCGGCCAGCTGGCCCCGCCAAGCGCCAGAAGCACCGTCCGGGCGCGCAGCGTCAGCCGGCCCTCGGGCGTGTCAAAGCGCAGGCCATCCGGCTCGAACCCGGTCCAGCGCCAGCGGCAGTTCAGCACCACATCCTGCGCCCTCAGCCGCGCCAGCCAGGCCCGCAGCAGCGGCGAGGCCTTCATCCCGGTCGGAAAGACCCGGCCCGACGACCCGGTGAACAGCGAAACCCCCAGACCCTCGGCCCAGTCCCGCACGGCAGACGGGCCAAAATCCTGAACGACTGGCCGCAGCCATCCGGCACTGATGCGGCCCGAAAATGCCCCGGGCGGCTCTTCCTTTGTCAGGTTCAGACCCGACTTTCCCGCCATCAGGAACTTCCGCGCCGGTGTCGGTCTGGCCTCGGCCACCAGAACCGAGGCACCTGCCGCCGACAGGACATCGGCAGCCATCAACCCGGCCGGGCCCGCGCCAACCACCACCGCGTCCCAGATCATCCCTGCATCCGCCGCCATAAATTTGCCGAACTCGGCCCGTTAAACACCACTCAATAGCGGAATACCACCAGTCGCGGCCCTTGACCCGGCGCGCGCACCGGTCGAATTTGTTTACTGAACGTCAAACCGAAAGGTCCCCCATGAACTCCCGCATCTCACTCGGCGCCGGCGCCCTTCTGGCCGCGCTGCTTTCGACCACGGCTGCACAGGCCGACGTCACGGCCGCGCAGGTCTGGCAGGACTGGAAAGACTATTACACCAGCTTCGGCCAGACGATCACCACGGCGTCCGAGGCGATGGAGGGCGACACCCTGGTCGCCAGGGACGTGAAGATCACCTCTGACCGTCCCGAAGCGAAAACCGAGGGCACGATTGCCGAGGTCCGGCTGCAGGAAATGGGGGATGGTACCGTCCAGATCACCATGTCCAAGGAGATTCCGCTGAAGATGCACGCGGAACCGCCCGAAGGCACGCCCTCGGACGCCACCATGACCGTGACCCAGACCGACATGAAGATCAACGTCAGCGGCACGCCCGAGGCGATGGACTATGACGTGGACGCGCCCGAGATGCAGCTGGCGCTGGACGAGGTGAAAGTCGACGGCACTTCGCCGCCCTTCAAGATGCTGATGACGG
This sequence comes from uncultured Frigidibacter sp., assembly GCA_964582215.1. Classification (GTDB taxonomy): domain Bacteria; phylum Pseudomonadota; class Alphaproteobacteria; order Rhodobacterales; family Rhodobacteraceae; genus TMP-24. Next base: position 20,738 of record CAZORV010000002.1, on the reverse strand, counting down.
CAAAGGGCAGCACCGCGAAGTATCACAGTGAAAAATCAGGCGGCCGCACCGTCAAGTCTGACTTCAAGGCCGATTCGCTCGACTTCACCATGACCGGCGCCGACCCCGAGGGCAGCGGCACCTTCACGATGACCGGCCAGATGAACGGCATGACCGGAACCGGCAATGTCGTGCTGCCGGAAGGCGCCGACATGAAGAACCTTGGCCTGGCACTGAACGCCGGAACCGTCATCGACGGCGTTTTCAACTACGCCGACGGCAACTTCAAGGCCGAGGGCACGGGCGGGCAGGGCGCCTTTACCGCAGATTCTTCGGGCGGTGCCGGCAAGCTGAACTTCAAGATGTCGAAGGATGGCCTGGCCTACGGCGGCGACGCGGGCGCAAGCAAGCTTTCGATCACCTCGGCCGCCGTCCCCTTCCCGATCGAGGCTGAGCTGGCGCAATCGGCCTTCAACCTGGTCATGCCGGTGTCGAAGTCCGACAGCCCCGGTCCGGCGGCCTTCCTGGTCAAGCTTGTCGACCTCAAGGTTTCGGACGCGCTTTGGAACATGGTCGACCCGAGCAGCCAGCTGCCGCGCGATCCGGCGACGCTGATCATCGACCTGTCGGGCGCGATCAAGCCTTTGGTCGATCTTTTCGACCCCGAGGCGACCAAGGCGCTTGCAGAGGCGTCGGCCAGCGCGACCGCCGCCCCCGCGCCGTTTGAAGTGTCAGAGGCCAAGATCAACCAGCTGCAGGTCAAGGCCGTCGGTGCCGAACTGACCGGCACCGGGGCCATGACCTTTGACAACAGCTCGGGCACCCCGATGCCGCTGGGCAATATCGACCTGAACCTGACCGGTGCCAACGCGCTGATGGACAAGCTGGTCGCCATGGGCCTGTTGCCGGCGGATCAGGTCATGGGCGTCAAGATGATGATGGGCATGTTCGCCGTGCCCGCCGGCGACGACGCCCTGACCTCGAAGATCGAGTTCAAGGAAGGCGGCAGCATCTTCGCCAACGGCCAGCAGATCAAGTAAGGCCGCACAGGCCGGTAAAGGGCCGTCCGGACCATCCGGGCGGCCCTTCTGCTTGGCAAATCCGGTCGGAATGCTTAGGTCGGGGTCAGGCAAGGGACTGATGATGACCGACAGGCTGCAAAATCTGACCGAGGCGTTGCTGAGCGCCGCGAAAAAGGCGGGCGCCACCGCCGCCGATGCGATGGCCGTCGACGGCACGGCGATTTCGATTGATGTGCGGCAGGGGCGGCTGGAACAGGCCGAACGCGCCGAAGGGATCGAGATCGGCCTGCGGGTGCTGATCGGCCAGCGTCAGGCTTCGGTTTCGGCATCCGACATTTCCGCCCGGACCATCGCCGACATGGCCGAACGCGCCGTCGCCATGGCGCGCGAGGCGCTGCCCGACGACACGATCGGTCTGGCCGACCCTGGCCAGCTGGCCCGCGGCTGGGATCTTGGCACGCTTGAACTTTCCGACCCCTCGCCCGACCCAGTCGCCGCTGATCTGGAGGGCGATGCCCGCCGCGCCGAAGCGGCGGCCCTTGCCGTACCCGGCATCAGCCAGATCGACAGCGCCTCGGCCTCTTATTCACGGCGCCAGATCCATATGGCGGCAACCAACGGCTTTTCCGGCGGCTACGAACGCACCTCGCGCCACATATCGGCCGTCGCCATCACCGGCGAGGGCCTGGGGATGGAGCGGGACTGGGCCGCCGAGTCGCGCACCTTTCAGGCCGATCTGCCCCGCGCCGAGGAGATCGGCCGTGTGGCCGCCGAACGGGCCATCGCCCATTCCGGCGCCCGGCGCCCGGCCACCGGCACCTTCCCCGTCCTGTTCGACGAACGGATCGCGGCCAGCCTGATCGGGCATCTTCTGTCGGCGGTCAACGGCGCCTCGATCGTGCGCGGCGCCTCGTGGCTGCGCGACGCACTCGGCGCGCAGGTCCTGCCCCGGGGCATGACGCTGACCGAGGATCCGGCCCGCGCCCGCCTTGCCGGTTCGCGGCCCTTTGACGGCGAGGGGCTGGCCCCCCAGGCGCGCGACATCGTCAGCGACGGCGTGCTGACCGGCTGGACGCTTGACCTTGGGACGGCGCGGCGGCTGGGCATGACCTCGACCGGCTCGGCCTCGCGCAGCAGCGCCTCTCCGCCGTCGCCCGGCAACGGCAACATCGCCCTGACCCAGGGCAGCCGCAGCCGCGCCGACCTGATCGCCGACATGGGAACCGGCCTTCTGGTCACCGGCTTTCTCGGCGCCTCGATCAACCCCACGACAGGCGACTATTCGCGCGGCGTGTCAGGCCTGTGGATCGAGCGGGGCGAGATCGCCTTTCCGGTGAACGAATGCACCATCGCCGGGAATCTGCGGCAGATCCTGCTGGGCATCATCCCGGCCAACGACGCCCGCACCCACCTGTCGCATGTGGTGCCAAGCCTTCTGGTCGACGGGCTGACCCTTGCCGGCGCCTGACGACCTGGCCCTTCTGACCGACGCCGCCCGCGCGGCGGGCGACATTGCGATGCGCTTCTGGCGGAACGCGCCCGAGGTCTGGGACAAGGGCAATGGCGCCGGGCCGGTGACCGAGGCCGACCTTGCCGTGAACCGCATGCTTGAGGCCGACTTGCGCGCCGCCCGCCCGGACTATGGCTGGCTGTCCGAGGAATCGCCCGACGATGCCACCCGCCTGCAGACCGGCCGCCAGTTCATCATCGACCCGATCGACGGCACCCGCGCCTTTGTCGACGGCTCGACCGACTTTGCCCATTCCCTCGCCGTCGCCGACGAGGGCCGGATCACCGCGGCCGTGGTGTTTCTGCCCGCCCGAAACAGTCTCTATTCCGCCTCAAACGACGAAATCGCCCGGCTGAATGGCGCTCCGATCCGGTGCAGCGCCGCGGCGAATCCGCAGGATGCAACGCTGCTGACCGCCCGCCCGAACCTGGCGCCGGAACATTGGCGCGACGATCAGCCGCCCGCCGTCAGGCGCATGGTCCGATCCTCGATCGCCTGGCGGCTTTGTCTGGTGGCGGACGGCACCTTCGACGCGATGATGACCCTGCGGCCGACTTGGGAATGGGACGCGGCGGCCGGGGCGCTGATCGCCGCCCGGGCGGGCGCAAGGGTGACGGACCGCCGGGGGCAGGACCCGGCCTTCAACCGGCCCGCGCCTTTGCTGGACGGTTGCCTTGCGGCACCGCCCGGGCTTCATGACGCGCTTCGGGCGCGGCTTCGCGACTGAGGGCAGGGCAGGGCGCTTCCGTCCGGCGCCGCCTTGGACTAGATTGCCCCGGTTATTCCGCACAAGGATGCAAAAATTGACCCAACGACTGCACCTCGTCTTCGGCGGCGAGTTGGTGAACCCGTCAAAGAACGTCTTCCGCGATGTCGCAAAGATTCACGTCGTCGGGATTTTCCCCGACTATGACAGCGCCCACGCCGCCTGGAAGGCCGAGGCCCAGCGCACCGTCGACGACGCGCACATGCGCTATTACATCGCCCATATCCATCGGCTCAGGGACGAGGCGCAGGCCTCGGGTCCGACCGAAGAACTGGGCAGCTGAGGTCAGGCGGAATGGCGCGGTCGATCGGCCTTGGGCTCTATCTGTTTCTGGCAGAACACGGCCGGTCACTGCCGCCCGCGATCACTGCGGAACGGCCCGATGGTCCGCTGGTCTGGCTTTACGCCGGGCCGGGAAGCCGCGTCGAAAGCCTGCGCCAGCTGTCGCAATATCTGTCGCGTGAACGGCCGGGGCTGACGGTTCTGGTGACCCATGACCCGGCAACCGATGTCGGCGGCCTTGAAGGGATCGACGGGCTTGTCCTGGCGCCGGCACCGTCGGAACAGCTGCCCGATGTCCGCGCCTTTCTGGATCACTGGCGCCCGGATGCGGCCCTTTTCGTCGGCGCGGCCCTGCCCGCCGCGCTGATCGCCGAGGCGCATGCCCGTGCTGTCCCGCTGATCCTGGCCGACGCCTACCTCGGTCGCGACCGGACGCCTTTCTGGCGGCGCGGCATGACCGGCTCGGTTCTGGGGCGGTTTTCGCGGATTCTGGCGCCGGATGCCGAAAGCGTCGCGGCCCTGAGGCGGCTTGGCGGCCGGTCGCTGAACGTCGAGCTGGCCGGCCGGATCGAGGAGACGCCCCAGCCCCTGTCCCACAACGAGGCCGAGCGCGAAGACATCGCCGAACGTCTTCGCGCCCGCCCGGTCTGGCTGGCCGTCGACTGCCCCGAGGCCGAAGAACAGGCGGTGATCGAGGCGCATGTGAACGCTCTCAGCTATGCGCACCGGCTGCTGTTGATCGTGACGCCGCACGATGCTGCCCGCGCCGACGCGCTGGCCGCCCGCTTCGCCGCCGAGGGGTTGGTGGCCGCCGTCCGGGCCCGCGACGAAGAGGCTGACGCGGATGTTCAGGTGCTGATCGCCGATGGCGTCACCGAACTGGGGCTTTGGTACCGGCTCGCGCCCGTCACCTTCATGGGCGGCAGCCTGAGCGGTCAGGGGCCGGGCCGCGATCCGATCGAACCGGCGGTTCTCGGGTCGGCGGTGGTTCATGGCCCGGCGACCGACGCCTATGCCGGACCCTACGCCCGCCTGACCGAGGCGCGCGCCGCGCGGCGGGTCGGCGGGCCGCATGATCTGGCGGTCGCGATCGCCGATCTGATCGCGCCGGACAAGGCGGCGCTGCTGGCCCACAACGCCTGGGCGGCAACCTCGGGCGGTGCCGAGGTGGCCGAAAGGCTGGTGCAGATCGTCCTGCAGACGCTTGATGCCGCCGACGCGCGCCGGGTGGTCCGCTGATGGCCCGCCCGCCCGCCTTCTGGTTCAATCCGCCGTCGCGGCCCGGCTGGCAAAGCCGCCTTCTGGCGCCGCTGGGCCATCTTTACGCGACGGCCACCGCACGCCGCCTGCGCCGCGGCACCGGCGCGGACGTGGGCGTGCCGGTCATCTGCGTCGGCAATCTGAACGCCGGCGGCAGTGGCAAGACCCCGACCGTGATCGCGCTTGCCCACCACATGGCGGCGCGTGGGGTCGTGGCCCATGTCGTCAGCCGTGGCCATGGCGGCAATCTGCCCGGCCCGGTCCTTGTCGATGAACGCCGCCACACGGCAGCCGAGGTCGGCGACGAGCCGCTGCTGTTGTCGGCCTTTCTTCCGACCTGGGTGGCCAGGGACCGCGCCGCAGGCGCGCGCGCGGCGGCCGGGGCCGGGGCGCAGGTGATCCTTCTGGATGACGGTCATCAGAATCCGGCTCTGACAAAGGCGCTGTCGCTGGTGGTCGTCGATGCCGACAAGGGCTTTGGCAACGGCCGCTGCCTGCCCGCCGGACCTTTGCGCGAACCCGTTGCAGCGGGGCTGGCGCGGGCGGATGCCGTGCTTTCGATCGGTCCCCCCGCCGCGCAACAGCGGTTTCGCGCACTCTGGGGCCATGCCGTCACCTGTCCGCAGCTGTCGGGCGAGTTGCGCCCGCTTGCGACCGGCATGGACTGGCAGGGCCTGCGCGTTCTGGCCTTTGCCGGGATCGGTCACCCCGAGAAATTCTTCGCGACCCTGCGCGGGCTGGGCGCCGAACTGGCCCGGGCCGAGCCTCTGGACGACCATCAGCCCTTTACCCCGGCGCTTCTCCACCGGCTCGAGGCCGAGGCGAACCTTCTGGGCGCGCAGATGGTCACCACCGAAAAGGACGCCGCCCGCCTGCCCGCCGCCTTTCGCCCAAAGGTGCTGGCCCTGCCGGTGCGGCTGCAGCTGGACGACTGGTCCGAACTTGACCGGTTGCTGGCCGATCGCGGGCTTCAGGCCGAAGCGGGATCTTGAGGCAGGCGAGCCTGCCCCGCCAGCCCGGCCCGCACCTCGTCGTCATGCGCGCCCAGCTTCGGCGCCGCGCGCCCGAGTGCCAGCGTGGCGCCGGAAAAAGCTAAGGGACTGCGGACGGCCGGAATGCCCTCGGCCTCGAACCTGAGGCCGCGCGCCACGACCTGCGGGTCGGCAAAGACCCCGGCAAGGTCATTGATCGGCCCGGCCGGCACGCCCGCCGCCTCGCAGGCCGCCAAAAGCGCGGCTTTTGGCCATGTCAGGGTCTTTTCGGTGATCAGCCGCGTCAGTTCCGCACGGTTGGCGATCCGGTCGGCGTTGGTCCGGTAGGCCGGGTCTTCGGCCAGCGGCCCCAGCCCCAGAACCGCGCACAGCCGCTGATACTGCCCGTCATTCCCGGTCGCCAGAATGACCCAGCCATCGGCGCAGTCAAAGACCGCATAGGGCACCAGATTGGGATGGGCATTGCCAAGCCGCCCCGGCGCCGCGCCGGTTGTCAGGTAGTTCATCGCCTGATTGGCCATGGTCGCGACGGCGACGTCCAGAAGTGCCATGTCGATCTGCTGACCCATCCCGGTCTGGTTCCGCTGATGCACGGCGGCAAGGATGGCGGTCGCGGCATAGGTGCCGGTGAAGACATCGGTCACCGCCACGCCGACCTTTTGCGGCTGACCATCCGGCGCGCCCGTCACCGACATCAGGCCGCCCATGCCCTGAATGATATAGTCATAGCCCGCCCGGTGGGCATAGGGCCCGTCCTGACCAAAGCCGGTGATCGAACAATAGATCAGCCGCGGATTGACCGCCCGCAGGCTGTCATAGTCGAGCCCGTATTTCGCCAGCCCGCCAACCTTGAAATTCTCGATCAGCACATCCGCGTCACGCACCAGATCACGGACGAATGCCTGTCCCTCGGGCGTGCGCAGATCGGCGATGACCGAGCGTTTTCCCCGGTTGCAGGCGTGAAAATAGGCAGCCGAACGGTCATCCTCACGCTCGACAAAGGGCGGACCCCAGCGGCGCGTGTCGTCCCCGTCGGGTGCCTCGACCTTGATCACCTCGGCGCCAAGGTCGGCAAGGATCTGGCCCGCCCAGGGGCCGGCCAGGATCCGCGCCAGCTCGATGACCTTCAGGCCCTGAAGCGGCGTCACTTGGCCAGAGCCGCATCCAGAAGCGCCGCGAACTCGGCATAGGTCATTTCGCCGGAATGGCTTTCGCCGTTGATCAGGAACGTCGGCGTGCCCTGAACCTTGTCGTTCGTCGCGTTGGTCTGATAGGCGGTGACCATCGCCTGCGCCTTGGCATTGTCGTTCAGGCAGGCGCTGACCTGATCCTCGGTCATCCCGGCCTTGATCCCGATCTTGCGCAGCGCGTCGGCAATCCCCGTCGCCTCGCCCGAGGCGAGCCAGTCGCGCTGGCCGTCATACAGCATGTCGGAAATACCGAAATATTTCTCGGGCCCGCCGCAACGCGCGACCATCGCGCCCCAAAGGCCGAACTTGTCGAAATAGACCTCGCGATAGACAAAGCGGACCTTGCCGGTGTCGATGTAATTCTTCTTGAACTCCGGCCAGACGGTCGCGTGAAAATTCGCGCAGTGCGGACAGGTGAACGAGGCATATTCCGTGATCGTCAGCGGCGCATCGGCCTTGCCGAGGATCATGTCCGGCACCAGCGCCACGGCCGAGCTTGCCGTCGCCTCCTCGGCCACGGCCGGGGTGACAAGCGGGGTGAAATCGGATGCCGACTGCGCGGCGTACCACCAGGCGCCGCCGACGGCAGCCAGGGCAGTCGCAGAGGACATGAGAACGGATCGCAGCATGGGTCAGCCTTTCCTTGATCGGGGCCGAGATAAGACCTTTTCCCCCAGGGCTTCAAGCGCCGCCCGCAGGGTTTCGTCCCGCACCTCACGCGAAAGTGCTTCGGCCGTGTGCCTTGTGGCGGGGTCCGGCGGGGTTTCGACCTTTGGCGCCGGCCGGAACGGACTTTGCCCCTCGGCGAAGCCGCTGGCCGAGGTCTGGGTCAGCGTGATCCGCGAAATGGCATTGTAACCATAGCAGCCGTTCACCCGGTCACGCAGGCGCGGCAGCTGCATCTGCACCACCGGGGCATTGGCGCCCGCGACCAGCAGCGTCAGCGTCGCCCCCAGCCCCTCGCGCCCGTAACCGATCTTGACGGGCTGGGCCATGGCGGCCGTCTCTTCGCCCGCCACTTCGGCCCAGTGGGTCAAAAGCCGCGCCAGGGCAAAGCCCCGCGCCTCGCCCGCCTTGCGCACCCGTTCGCGCAGCAGTCCGGCCGCAGCCTCAAAGCCGCGCATCCGCCGTTTCGCGCCGGGTGATCTCGGGCCTTGCGAAGCGTCCGACATTCGGGCTTGGTTCCCCCTGAACCTCTGAGACTTGCCTGCGACCATCATAGGGGACGACCCTGACTTTGGACATGGAAATTCGGCCGGAATGCCCGCCCGACGCCGCCCGCGAGGCCCGGATCGGCAAGGCTTTGCTGAACTGGTACGATCATGCGGCGCGGGTTCTGCCCTGGCGGGTCGGTCCGGCCGAAAGGGCTGCGGGGCGCCGCGCCGATCCCTACCGCGTCTGGCTGTCCGAGGTGATGCTGCAACAGACGCTGGTGGCGGCGGCCACGGGCTATTTCAACCGCTTCACAGCACTTTGGCCGACCGTGGCCGATCTGGCCGCCGCGCCCGAGGATCAGGTCATGGCTGAATGGGCGGGCCTTGGCTATTACGCCCGTGCCCGAAACCTGATGGCATGCGCCCGCGCCGTGGTGGCGCAGCATGGCGGATCGTTTCCGGCCGACAGAGACACGCTTTTGACCCTGCCGGGCATCGGCCCCTATACCGCCGCCGCCATAGCCGCAATTGCCTTCGACCGGCCGGCAACCGTCGTGGACGGCAATGTCGAACGGGTGATTTCGCGACTGTTCGCGGTCTCCGCACCCTTTCCGCTGTCGCGCCCCGTGATCGCCGACCTTGCCGCCCGCCTGACCCCGGCCAACCGTCCTGGCGACCATGCGCAGGCGATGATGGACCTCGGCGCGACGATCTGCATCCCCAAGGCTCCGCGTTGCGTACCTTGCCCCCTGACCGCCGACTGCGCCGCCCACGCCGCCGGCATCGCCGCGCAATTGCCGCGCAAGGCGCCCCGGCCGGAAAAGCCCCGGCGTCAGGGCATCGCCTACGTGGCCCGGCAAGCTGACGGCAGCGTCCTTCTGGAACGGCGGCCCGCCAGGGGGCTGCTCGGCGGCACGCTCGGCTGGCCGACCAGCGACTGGACCATCGGCGCGCCGACGCCCGCGCCCCCCTTCGGCGCCGACTGGGCCGAGGCGGGCGAAAGGGTCGAACACAGCTTTACCCATTTCCACCTGACCCTGACCGTCCTGACCGCCCCGGCCCCGCCGGGCGTCAATCCCGACCGCGGACAGTTCCTGCCGCCCTGCCCGGACAAACTGCCGACGCTGATGCGCAAGGTTCATCAGTCCGCGTTCCGGGAAGCGGAGGCCCGGACAAGGCGATAGGCACCGGGCCCGCCGCAAGCCGCGCGAGAACGCCTGCGCCTTCGGCCGGAACACGGGGGGGGCCCCGGCCCCCGCGCCGGGGCCTCCTGGTGGATTGCGCAAGCCCCCCGGGGGCCACGCCCACGGCCCCGCGAATAGGGCCGGATCACGACCAAACCTGCCCTTTCCCCGGGTAAATCCTTCAAATTTGACCGATCCGGCCCGTCCTTTTCCGAACCTTAAGCATTGCGGCGCCATCTGGCAGCGGGGGTGCGCCCGGAAAGGGGTTTCCGGCGCCGGATTGTTGGGGACGACCATGTTCATGCTGATGGGTTTCATGGGGCTTTTGGCAGCGGCAACGCTGATCGACGTCGTGGGGGCGGTCGGTCAGGATGGCGATGCGGGGGCGGGGGATCACGACGATCCGGACGCCCACCCTGACCCGCAGCCCGACCATGGCACTGACGGTACGCCGCTTGACGAACTGCCCTTTCCGGGCGACCCGCCCGAACCGGATGCCGGTCCCGACGCCACCGGAACCGGGGGTGACGACATCCTAACCGGCACCACCACCGACGACCTTCTCGCCGGTCTCGGCGGCGACGACCAGCTTGGCGGCTACGACGGCGATGACACCCTGTCCGGCGGCGCCGGTGATGACGCGGCTGACGGGATGGCGGGCGATGACCTTCTGCAGGGCGGCACAGGCCACGACTCGCTGCGCGGTGGCGACGGCAATGACAGGCTCTCGGGCGACGACGGCGATGACAGCCTCGCGGGGCAGATGGGCGATGACACGCTTGCCGGCGGCGCGGGCGACGATGCGCTTCAGGGCGGCGCCGGTGCCGATGATCTGAACGGCAACGACGGCGCCGACAATGTCGAGGGCAATGACGGCAACGACACGCTTGACGGCGGCGCCGGGGCGGATGTGCTGATGGGCGGCGCCGGCGATGACCGGCTGAGCGACCGTGACGGCGACGGCCCGGCGACGCGCGACTTTCTCAATGGCGGTGACGGCAATGACACGCTGATCGCGGGCGAGGGCGACTGGCTGAACGGCGGCGCCGGGCACGATGATTTCGTCCTCAGCAACTGGCTGGATGAGGGGCACGAGGTCGCAACCATCGACGACTACCACCGGGACGAAGACCAGATCGTTGTCGTCTATGACGCCGCCGAACATCCCGACCCGCAACTGTCGGTCACCCCCGCCGATCCCGACGGGACCAGCGGCGACATGAACATCTATCTTGGTGAAACCCTGGTCGCCCGCGTTCTCGGCGCGCCCGACCTGACGCTGGCCGACCTGCAGCTGGTGCCCGCCAACGCGCCCTAGGCGCGCATTCGCCCCGTCCCCCGTCCCGCAGCCCGCCGCAAAGGTGCCCCATGCTGATGATGACCGGCCTGATCGGCCTTTTTCTGGCGGCCTCGCTGGTCGATGCCCTGTCCGGGGATGACCATGACGATCATGATGATCACGCCGACCAGGGCCATGACGACAATGGTTTTGACAATGGCGAGCCGCATGGCGACCTCCTGGCGCACGAGGAGCCGGACAGCGGCGATGGCGGCGCGACGGTCCCCGACGACGGCCAGGACCTGGCGGTCGCCGATCCGTTCGACGGCTATGTCGGCGAGGACACAGAGGCGCATGAGGATGAGGGTGGCGCGCCCGAAGACACTGATCCGGGCGAGGCCGGCCACGACTGGTTCGACTGGCGCGGCGAAGAGCCCGACCCGGACGAGGGCGCAGCGGATGAGATCAGTCCGGATGGCGGCAGCCCGGATGCTGGCGGCGAACCGGACCTCCCGCCTGGCGAAAGCGACGCCGGGGCTGACGCAGCCGATGCCGATCCCGCCGGGTCGCACCCCGACGATGATCCGGTCCCCGGGGCCGACGATCCCGGGACCGCACCCGGGACGGCGTCCGATGCGGACGGCCACGAACCGGATGCCGAAGGTCCGAACGACACCGACGCGCACCCGGCGGACCCGGGCGCGCCCGAGGCCGAACCCGCAGATCCCGCGCCCGGGGCCGATCCGCTGTTCTCTCCGCCCGGCGACGAGGCGCCCTCAATATTCGACGCGCCACCCTTCGGTGCCCCGGATGAGCCGGGCGCGCCACCTCTGACCGATGAGCCGCAACCCGACGACGCCTTTGGCCTCGGCGAAAGCGATCCGGCCGCCGACGAAAGTGACCTCGCCGCGGATCCCGATCCGGCCGGGGGCGCCGCCGATTTTGACGAGGCAAATGCCGATCCCGCCGCCGACGACGCGGCCCCAGACCCTGCGCCAGACCATGCGCCAGAGGCCGGGGCGGATGATCCGGCGCACGGTCCCGACGATCCGGATGAGGTTGCCGCTGGCGGCGACGGCCCCGACGACCATGATCCCGACCCGACCGTCACCGATGTGATCAGCGCCCCCGGCGCCCCGGCGGTGATCGACGGCTTCACGCCCGGACAGGATCAGATCGTGATCCCGATCGACCCCGGCACCACACCGACCCTGTCGCTGGAGCCGCATCCGGTGAATGAGGGCAGCGTGAATGTCGTGCTGAACGGCGATGTCGTCGCCGAGGTCACCGGCGCACCGGACCTGTCCCCTGACGACATCCTGCTGGTCCCCGAGGCACCGGCCTCGGGCGCCGGGCCTGCCGACGCCGTCAGCCCGGATGGCGCCGAGGATCACGAAGCCGACCCGCATGACCGCGAAACGGATCATGAAAAGGCCCAAGACCGTCACGATGACACGCGGGGCCGAGGCCATGTCCACCGCGCGGATCATGACCGAACTGACCACGCGCCTGACCGCGACGACGACAGCCATGGCGACCGGGATCACGCCGCCGACCACCGACCGCACGACCACCGACCGCACGACCACCGCCCGCACGACCACCGCGCGGACGACCACCGCCCGGACGATCACCGACCGCACGACCACCGCCCGAACCATGAAGGGGCCGACGATCGCCGCGCGGACGTGAAGGCCGGTCACGCCCGGCCTGACCATGCCAACGGCGCTGGTCACCACGGCCACGGCCCGAACGACAGGGACCACGATGGCGACCGTTCGCCCCACGATCACGGCAAGGGCCCTGATCGCACCGGTGATCGCCAGGCTGACGTGATGACGACGGGTCAGAAGAACGCCGATCACGACCGTGACGATGGCCACCGTGACCACGGTCCGAACGGCAGGGGTCATGAGACCGACCGCGCTTCACCGGCGCCGGGCAAGGGCGATGCAAGGGACGATGACCGTCAGTCCGAGGGCACGGCGGGGCGACCCGAGGGCAAGGCGGGGCAGGATGGCCTCGACAAACCGGCCGTCGGACATGAGGCCAGACCCGCCCCGGCGGCGGCCGAGGGCAGAGATCATGGGCCGGACCGCGGCGCGCCCGACCATCCCGCGACACCGGCGGCTCAGCCCCCGGCGGACCAGGCGGCCAGACCGGCGGACAAGCCCGTCACCGGCCCGGGCAAATCGGGCAAGGGCGGCAAGTGAACCGGCGAAATCCCTTTCCTTTGGCCCCGAATCCCCCTATAGGCGCGCATCCGGTCTGATGGCCGGACACTCCACGGGCCTTGCTGGACGACATCCCGGCCTGCGCCATAACCCGAACTTCGAAAGGAGAACCCGATGTCGATCACTGTCGAGGACAAGAACCGCCTCATCAAGGAATTCGGCACCAAGCCCGGCGACACCGGCTCGCCCGAGGTGCAGGTCGCCGTCCTGTCGTCGCGGATTGCCACGCTGACCGAACATTTCAAGACCCACGTCAAGGACAACCATTCCCGCCGTGGTCTTCTGATGATGGTCGCCCAGCGCCGCAAGCTGCTGGACTATCTGAAAAGCAAGGACGCGGCCCGCTATGCCAGCCTGATCGAACGTCTGGGCCTGCGCCGCTAGTCCAAGCCGACTTCGCGACAGGTTGAGGGGCCGCTGAAGCGGCCCCTTCCATTTCGGCCCACAAGCGGCCAATCCAAAAATCAGTTATTGGCCGTCAGCGGGTCGATGATTTGCGGCACTTCGGTGATTCGACCCACCGGAATTCCGCTCAGCACCGAGTGCTTGCGGATTTCGTCTTCGCTTTCAGCGAGATAGACGCAGAAGGTCTTGTCCCCGGCCACATAGGAATGCTGCCACTGGATGGCGGGCCCGATGCTGGCCAGGGCGCTGTTAGAGGCGCGGGCCGCGCCGCAAAGCTCGGTCAACGAGAATTGCCCGATGCCCGGAATGTCCCGTTCGATCATGTAGCGTTTCACCTTGCGCTCCTTCTTTCGGTTGATGCCTGCGAAAAGACTCTGCGCCTTTGGCCGTAAAATCCAAAATCTGATTTTCTTGAGAAATTGAAAGAAAAGCTGCACTGTCGCTTGGAAACTTTACTTCATGATGGAGTTTCTTTCCCCCATGAGCGGCGTAACACATCTGCGGTCCCTCCAAGCTGTCGAAATGGCGATCCGCGAAGGTTCGCTTAAAGCCGCCGCGCGACGCCTGGGGATTACCACGGCGGCGTTGGGACAGCGCATCCGTATGATCGAGGTCTATCTCGGCACCGATCTGGTGATGCGCGGCCGATCCGGCCTGGTGCCGACACCCGAGCTTGCCCGGGCAATGGCAGACCTGAAAGCGGCGTTTCAGGCGCTGGAAAGCGCGACCGAGACGCTCGATTTCCAGCGAGCGACTGAAATTCACATCGTCGCCGAACCGGACTGGGCCGAATTATGGCTTTTGCCGCGCTTGTCGGCATTCCGGGCAGACCATCCCAATGCGCTGTTCTGTATCAACGGCACCGGGGACGTTCCTCTACGGCTGGGCGCCCCCGATCTGCGCGTGATGGCCTCGGGCACCGTGGGGGAAGCGCTGTTCCGCGAGGTCTACGCGCCGGTTTCTGGTCCGGACAATCCCCGCAGGATCGGCCAGCAGAATACGTCCCTCGTGATGGAGGGAATGCCGCTTCTGCATCTGAAGTCGCAGTTCGAGCCCGATGGGCCGCCCGGCTGGGTGAAGTGGTTCGACACGTTCGGCCTGCGTCGTGACGGGCCGGATCGCGGCGTTCGTTATCAAAACCTGTCCGACGCGCTTGCGGCCGTCCGGCAGGATGTCGGATTTCTTGTCTGCGGGCTGTCGCTGGTGTTAGAGGATATCGCATCAGGAAAGGTGGTTCTTCCCTTTTCGGCCGCGCAGCATATCGTCGCCCCCGGCCCCTATCGTTATCGTGTGCGGCCGGGGGCCGAAAGCCGCCCGCTGTTCGTCCGGTTCGTGGCGTGGGTGCAGCACGAAGCCAGCGAGACGGCGCGCCAGTTGCAGGCGCTGACCGGCTGACGCGGCCGGTCGGGGTCAACTGGCGGCCAAGCTCGTGCCGGATCTTGCGGTCGGGTCCGGAACACCGGACTGATCTGTAGCGCCCGCATCCTTTGACGCGGGCGTCGTTTTTGCAAGAATCTGTCGTCACAGCCCCAGTGCTGACGAGATCGCAGTCACCAGCCGGTCATGCACCTCGGAGCGGACGGCGCCCTCGGGGTCGGTGCAGACGGGGTCATCCTGCTCTTCCTTCAGGATCTCGGCGCCGTTGTCCTTGCACAGGCCGAGAAAGGTGAAATGCACCGCCGGAGCCACGACCGAGTAGGTGGCACCCGGCAGCTGCGCGGCAAGATCATTCCCCTTCGGCCCGACGTCCACCGCGCCAAGGCGGTCGCCCTCGTCACCCAGATTGATGAAATGGATCCCGGCACTGACGCCGCCGATACTGTCACTCGCGACCGAGCCGCCAAAGCCGGGGTCGACGGACACAACCCGGGAAATGCGGGCGTCGCGGGCGTCGGCGGAAAAACCCGGGTCGGCGGCGAAATCCACCCCGCCTTTCAGGAAGAACCCGCAATCGGCGGCGTCGGGGCCGGTCGTACAGTTCCGCGCCTGCTGTGCGCCGTCAAAGCGCAGGCCCGCAAGGCCGAGCACGGTCGAACCGCCCAGCGAGAAGCCCACCGCGCTGATCCGGTCCGGGTCGACAAAGGGCGCAAACGCCGGGTCGGCCAGCACCATGTCGAGTGCCGCGCTCAGATCCTTTGCCCGCGCGCCCAGATCGGTCGACCGGCGGGGCGAGCTGTCGCCGCTGGTCGAGCCGGGGTGGTTGACTGCCAGAACGATCGCGCCCCGCGCCACCAGCCCCGCCGACAGCCAGCCAAGCCCGTCCGAATTGCCGCCCGATCCGTGCGACAAAAGGATCAGCGGGTGGCGTCCTTCGGCGACGGCGGGACCCATCATCACCATCGTCGGCTGGAAGACCGGATTGTCGCCGATGGGCGCACGGTAGGTCGGCCCGGCGGCAGGGTACAGGATCGATGCGGCGACGGGCCGGGCGCGGTGCGCGGCGATCAGATCGAACCGGTCATAGCCCGGCGGCATTTCGGCGAGCGCGGGCAGCGCTGCGAAAAGGCTCAGGGCGCAGGTCAGTGTCAGGCGTTTCATGGGAACCTCCGTTATGTGAACGCTGTGGCCGGAATGCCCGGTCAAGCGCGCCCTCGCGTCTCAAATCCCGGATTCAGGTCGCCAAGATCCCGATTTCGAACCAGTAAGGTCGGCGGAGGTGTCCCATGCCCACACTGCCGATCCCCGCCTTCGGGGCGATCGTCCTGGCCTATCTGTCGCTGCGCGCCGTGCTGGCGGGCGGGCGGCGGTTGCTGGCGCTGTTTCTGATTGCGGTGGCGCTGCAGTCGCTGGGGATGGCACTGGCAGGCGGCTATGGGGTCAGCGCCCTGCGACCAATCCTGCCGGTGACCGCCGCCACGATCCCGCCGCTGGCCTGGATCACCTTTCGTGCCGCTCTTTTCCGTCCGCCCGCGCCTGCCGACTGGGTTCCCCATGCCGCGGCCCCTTGCTTTGCGCTGTTCTGCCGTGTGTTCGCGCCCGCGACGATCGATGCGGTCGTGGCAGCGATCTTTGTCTTCTACGGCAGTGCAATCCTGTGGCGGTTGCGCGCGACCGGCGATCTGCCCCTTGCCCGGCTTGAGGCCGGGGGCCTGCCCGCGCTGGTCTGGCGGGGCCTCGGCTGGTCCCTGATCGCCTCGGCGCTCAGCGATGTGCTGATCGCCCTTGCCTATATGACTGGTCATGGCGACTGGGCAGGTCCGCTGATCGGCGTCTTTTCGACCCTGACGCTGCTGGCGATCGGCCTGCTCGGTGCGGCCAATTCCGCCACCGGCGACGGGGACGAGAACGAAGGCCCGCCCGAGGCACCCGCGATCCTTGCGGAAACCGGGGCCGAGGATGCCGACATACTGACCCGTCTCGACACGCTTTTGGCCCGCGACAGGCCCCATCTTGATCCCGGGCTGACGCTGGCCCGGCTGTCGCGGCGGCTGCATCTGCCGGAAAAGCGTCTTTCGGCGGCGGTGAACCGTGCCACCGGCGGCAATGTCTCGCGGCACATCAACGGCTGGCGCATCCGCCATGCCTGCGACCTGATCAGGGCCGGGTCGACGGTGACCAGCGCCATGCTGGAAAGCGGCTTCAACACCAAGTCGAATTTCAACCGGGAATTCCTGCGGGTCACCGGGTCGGCGCCCAGCAAATGGCGGGCCGGGTAAGGGCGGCGCCCCCGCTCGGGCATTGTCTGGCGCGCCACAGGTGATAGGCTTGCGCCAGACGCCGCCAGAGGAGGACAGAATGCCCGCCATCCGCCGCGATTTCACCGGCCAGACCGTGATCACGACATTCGAGATGACGCCCGGCACGGCGCAGGATCTGATGGACGAGCTGAAAGAGGCCTACCACAGTTTCATCCGCCATCAGCCGGGCTTTCTGGGTGCCGGACTCCATATGAACGACGCGCAGACCAGGATCGCCAACTACAGTCAGTGGCGGCGGCGCGAGGATTTTCAGGCGATGCTGCGGACCGGCGAAATGCGCGAACGCAACCGCCGGATCGCCGCCCTTTGTTCGCGGTTCGAACCGGTGATGTACGAGGTCGCAGCCGTTGCCGAACCGGACTGAGGCCGGATGACCCGCAACAGGGCCACGCTGACGGGACTGACCGCGATCCTGCAATGGGCGCTTCTGGCGCTGTTCACCATCGGTTCGGCGCCGGTGCCGCCGCTGTTGCTGAATGCCCTCTGCTTTGCGATCGGCGGTGCGATCGGCCTGATCTGGACCATCGCCAACGGGCGGCTGGCCCTGCTGCGCGGCGTGCCATGGCACGTCTATGCCTTTGGAACTGCCGGGCTTTTCGGTGCGCATCTGTTGTATTTCACCGCCTTCCGGCTGGCCCCCAGCGCCGAAACCGGGCTGATCGCCTATCTCTGGCCCTTGCTGATCGTGCTGATGTCGGGGGCCCTGCCGGGCGAACGCCTCGGGCCGCTGCATGTCGGCGGCGCGCTTCTGGCCTTTTCCGGCGCCGCGCTGATCGTTCTGCAGAAGGGCACCGGCGCCGGACTGTCGGCCGGGCATCTGACGGCCTTTGCCTTCGCGCTCTGGTGGGCGGGCTATTCGGTACTGTCGCGGTTTCTGGGTGCGGTGCCGACCGAAAGCGTCACGGTTTTCTGCCTGTTCACGGCGGCCCTGTCGGCGCTTGCCCATCTGGCGCTGGAACCGACCGCGCTGCCGGTCAGCGCCATCGGCTGGCTGTCGGTCGCGGCGCTGGGCATCGGCCCGGTCGGGATCGCCTTCTTCACCTGGGACGTCGGGATGAAGCGCGGCGATATCCAGATGCTTGGCGTTGCCGCCTATGCGGCGCCCCTGCTCTCGACACTCGCCCTGACCATGGCGGGCCTGGCCGACCCGTCACCGGTTCTTCTGGCGGCGGCAGTGATGATCACCGGCGGCGCGGCGCTTGCCGCACTGGGCAGCGCGCGCGCCCGCCGGATCTGACCTCAGACGCGGCTCAACCGCGAGATTTCTTCCTTCAGCTTGAGTTTTTGCTTTTTCAGGTCGGCGACCGTCAGGTCGTCGGTTCCGGGACTGCGCTGCGCAGCTTCGACGGCTTCGGACAAATGCTGGTGCTTGCGCTGAAGCTCCTGCAAATGGGAACTCATCGACATGGGCGACACTCCTCTGCTGTTACCTGTGATCCGATCCCAGCACATTCCCTGAGTCGTGTCACGCAGAAGAAATGTCAGATTGGCGGGGTTGCGGCGGATCGGGCCGGGGCGGGCGGCGAAAAGGCGCCGCCTCAACCCATGCCGGGGATGGCCGCGCCCGCGCGCAGGATGGAGCGCGCCAGATCGGTATGGTCGTCGCCGTCGGCCACATGCGCGTCGCCCTGATGCAGGATCAGCGGCGCCATGAGGCGCAGGGGCGCCTTGCCGCCTTTGCGCGCACTCACGATCACCCGGCTGGCCGGTCGCCCGGTTCGCGGCGCGACCGGCAGAACCGCGGCCGATCCCGCCCGGCCGTCCAGCGCCGCCAGAAGGTCGCCCAGACGCTCGGCCAGATGGATGATGGTGATCCGCCCGCCCGGCGACAGGCGTCGCAGGCCCGCGTCGATCCAGACTGCCAGCGGCGTCTCCTCGCGAAAGGCGGCCTCGCGGCCGGGGTCGCGGGCCGGCGTGCCATGGCCCTCGCGGAAATAGGGCGGGTTCAGGATCACATGATCGAACGACAGTGCCCGCAGTGCGGCGGTCGGACGGGCAAGGTCGCCGTCGATGACGGTCAGGGCAAGATTGTTTTCGGCGGCGTTGCGGCGGGCCAGATCGGCATAGTCCGGCTGACGTTCCAGCCCGGTCACGCGCAGGTCCGGCAGGCGCGCCAGCAGGCACAGGCTGGCCACCCCGACCCCGCAACCCAGTTCCAGAACGCTCTGCCCCGGGCGCGCGGGCGTCGCGGCGGCCAGCAGCACCGGATCGGTCGCGGCGCGGTAGCCGCTGCGCGGCTGCAGCACCGACAGCCGCCCGCCCAGAAACCCGTCCCGCGTCAGTCCGGCCGCATCAGCCATCGCCCGGCGCCACCCCGTTGTCGCGCAGGACCGCACTCGCCAGGAAGTGGTCGCGGTCTGTCACCATCAACCGGCGCGGCAATATTCCGATCCCGCCTTCAAGGAGGCTCATGTGGACGTCCCATTCAAACACCGCTATACCCTCGGCGGTAAGCAGAGCGGTTGCGAAGGCGATTTTCGTCGGGTCAGTGGTACGCAGAAGCTCTTTCATATGCCGAGACTTAACGCGCCCGGCGGAAAAGTCACGGCATGACCGGAACGGCACAGGCAGAAGATGAGCTTGGACGAGGCCTCGACAAAACCCCATGACCGGCTGAACGCCTATCTGGCCGCCGATATGGATCGGGTGAATGGCCTGATCCGCGAACGGATGGCCTCGGAACATGCGCCCCGCATTCCCGAGGTGACGGCCCATCTGGTCGAGGCCGGCGGCAAGCGGCTGCGGCCGATGCTGACGCTGGCGGCGGCGCGCCTGTGCGGCTACGAGGGGCCGTTCCACATCCATCTGGCCGCAACGGTCGAGTTCATCCACACCGCGACCTTGCTGCATGATGACGTCGTCGACGAAAGCCGCCAGCGGCGCGGGCGGCCGACGGCCAACCTTCTGTGGGACAACAAATCCTCGGTCCTGGTCGGGGACTATCTCTTTTCGCGGTCTTTCCAGCTGATGGTCGAGACCGGATCGCTCCGGGTTCTCGACATTCTCGCCAATGCCTCGGCAACGATCGCCGAAGGCGAGGTCCTGCAACTGACTGCCGCACAGAACCTCGCGACCGATGCGGGCGTCTATCTTCAGGTGGTGCGCGGCAAGACCGCAGCGCTTTTTTCGGCGGCGACCGAGGTGGGCGGCATCATCGCCGCCGCCCCCGAGGCGCAGGTCCGGGCGCTGCATGTCTACGGCGACGCGCTGGGCATTGCCTTCCAGATGGTCGACGACCTGCTGGACTATGGCGGGTCGAGTGCGGCGATCGGCAAGAACACCGGTGACGACTTCCGCGAACGCAAGCTGACGCTGCCGGTGATCAAGGCCGTCGCCCGCGCCGACGCCACCGAACGCGCCTTCTGGCAGCGCACCATCGAAAAGGGCGACCAGCGCGACGGCGATCTGGACGAGGCGCTGCGCCTTCTCGCCCGCCACGGCGCCATGGACGAAACCCGCGCCGAAGCGCTGGCCTGGGCCGCCAAAGCCAAATCCGCGCTCGCCGCCTTGCCCGCGCATCCGTTGCGGGACATGCTGTCGGACCTTGCCGACTACGTCGTCGCCCGCCTGCGCTGACGGTGCTGCGGGGGCGCCGCCCCCCGCGCTTCGCGCGTCCCCCGGAGTATTTCAGACAAAGAAAAAGCGGTATCGGCTTTTTCTTTGCCCAAATACTCCCGCCGGAGGCAGAGGCCGGTCAGAGGCTCGCGTTCAGCGCGGCGATCACCGCGTCGCCCATCTGGCTGGTCGACACCGGCTTGCCGCCCTCGGGGCCCATCAGGTCGG
>CAZORV010000001.1:0-98251 GCA_964582215.1 uncultured Frigidibacter sp. | reverse complement strand
GGCCTTTGGCGGGATCGTGGCGCTGAACCGGCCGCTGGATGCCGCGACCGCCGAAGAGATTTGCCAGATCTTTACCGAAGTCGTCATCGCCCCCGGGGCTGACGACGGTGCCATGAGTATTTTTGCAAAGAAAAAGAACCTTCGGCTTCTGACCACGGAGGCGCTGGCGGATGCAAGGGCGCCGGGGCTGGCCTTCCGGCAGGTGGCGGGCGGATTTCTGGTGCAGGACCGCGACAATGGCTGGCTGGCGCCCGAGGCGCTGACGGTCGTGACCCGGCGCGCGCCCTCGGCCGCCGAGATGGCCGATCTTCTGTTCGCCTGGAAGGTGGCCAAGCATGTCAAGTCGAACGCCATCGTCTATGTGAAGGACGGGGCAACCGTCGGTGTCGGCGCGGGGCAGATGAGCCGCATCGATTCGACGCGGATCGCGGCGCGGAAGTCGCAGGACATGGCCGAGGCGCTGGGGCTGGCGGCGCCGCTGACCAACGGGTCGGTTGTCGCCTCGGACGCCTTCTTCCCCTTTGCCGACGGGCTGATCGCGGCGGCCGAGGCCGGGGCGACGGCGATCATCCAGCCCGGCGGCTCGATGCGCGACGCCGATGTGATCGCGGCGGCCGATGAACGCGGGCTGGCCATGGTCTTTACCGGCATGCGCCATTTCCGGCACTGACCGCCATGCGCACCCTGACCAAAGCCGCGCTCGCGACCTTTGCCGCCGACCAGCTGAGCAAATTTCTGGTCGTGCAGGCGCTGGATCTGGCGCATCATCAGGAAATCCCGGTCATTTCGCCGTTTCTGCAGTTCCGCATGGCCTGGAACGAAGGCATCAATTTCGGCCTTTTCGCCTCGTCCGAGGAACTGGGTCGCTGGCTTCTGGTCGCGCTGGCGCTGGCGATCTCGGCCTGGATCTGGCGCTGGGCCGCGCGCGAGCCGGGCAATGTCCGGGTGCAGCAGTCGGCGGGCCTGCTGATCGGCGGGGCGGCGGGCAATATCGTCGACCGTCTGATCTATGGCGCGGTGGCCGACTTTCTGAACATGGGCCTGCCCGGTCTGGACAATCCGTTTTCCTTCAACGTTGCCGATATGGCGATCTTCTTCGGGGCGCTTGGTCTGGTGTTTTTCTCGCGTCCGGACAAGACCCCGTGACGCGCCGGGAATGTTAAGCTAAGACAGGCGCGTATGGTGCGGGAGTTCCTCATGCAGGCGAAAAACGGCATCCTTTGCGGCGTGCTTCTGGCGGCGATGGCTCTGTCGGCTTGCGGCTACCGTGGGGACAAGGCGCCCAACCTGATCAACTTCCGCGACAAGTCGCGCAGCCCGGACGAATTTCTGATCCTGCCGACCAAGCCGCTGACCATGCCCGAGGATCTGGCCAAGCTGCCCGACCCGACGCCGGGCGGCACCAACATCACCGACCCGACGCCCGAGGCCGACGCGGTCGCGGCGCTGGGCGGCAATCCCGATGCGGTGACGCCGGGCGGCAAGGTGGCGGCGGGCAACCTTGGCCTGATCTCCTATGCCTCGCGCTTTGGCCGCGACGGCGCCATCCGCGAGACGCTGGCGGCCGAGGATCTGGAGTTCCGCCGCAGGCATGACGGGCGCCTGCTGGAACGGCTTTTGAACGTGACGGTCTATTTCAAGTCCTATGCCAAAATGTCGCTGGATCAATATGCCGAGCTTGCCCGCTGGCGGGCGCGCGGCATCCAGACCCCGGGCGCCCCGCCCGAAGGGTATGACGGCACCAAGTAACACCAACGTCATTCCTGTCCCGGCGCTTTGGGGTTGAGCTTCGGCCCCGGACGGCTACATAAGTCCGGCCGACAAGGGAGAGTGCGATGGTGCGACTGAGTTGCGGTCTTGCGGGCCTGCTGTTGCTGGCGCCCCCCGCCCTTGCCGATCAGGTGACGACCTTCACGCTTGCCAACGGCATGCAGGCCGTGGTGATCGAGGATCACCGTGCCCCGGTTGTCACCCATATGGTCTGGTATCGCGCCGGTTCCGCCGACGAACAGCGCGGCCGGTCGGGCGTCGCGCATTTTCTGGAGCATCTGATGTTCAAGGGGACGAGTGCAGTCCCGGACGGCCAGTTCTCGAAGATCGTCGAGGCGCAGGGCGGCTATGACAATGCTTTCACGTCCAGTGACCATACAGCCTATTTTCAGCGCCTTGCCGCTGACCGGCTGGAACTGGTGATGAAGATGGAAGCCGACCGGATGCGCAATCTGGTCCTGTCCGAGGCGGATGTGACAACCGAGCGTCAGGTCATTCTGGAAGAGCGCGCCCAGCGGATCGATTCCTCACCCGAGGCCTTGTTCGGTGAACAGGTCGATGCGGCGCTTTATCTGAACCATCCCTACGGCACCCCGACCATCGGCTGGCGATCCGAGATGGAGCAGCTGACCCGGCAGGATGCGCTGGACTGGTACCGGCACTTCTACGCGCCGAACGACGCCACGCTGATCGTCGCGGGCGATGTCACGCCCGAGGCCGTGAAGAAACTGGCCGAAACCTACTACGGCACCCTTGAACCCAGTTCCGGCATCGTCGAGCGGGTGCGCCCGACCGAGCCGCCGCAACTGGCCGAACGGCGCCTGTCCTTCAGCGATCCCAACATCTCGCAGCCTTATGTCGTGCGTCACTATCTGGCGCCCGAACGCGACCATGGCGCGCAGGACAAGGCCGCAGCCCTGTCGTTTCTGGCGGCCCTGCTTGGCGGCAATGCCCAGACCTCGCTTCTGTCGCGGGCACTGACCTTTGACCAGAAGATCGCCATCGCCGCCGGGGCCTCGTATGACGGAACCTCTTATGATGACACGACCTTCAGCCTTTATGTCGCGCCCGCGCCCGGCGTCGGCCTGAAGGCGGCCGAGGATGCGATGGACAAGGTCGTCGGCGACCTTTTGCAGAACGGTGTCGATGCGGCGCAGTTCGCGCGGCTGAAGACCCAGCTGAAGGCGGATCTGATCTACCGGCGCGACAATGTCGGCGATCTGGCCGAAGATTACGGCGCCGCCCTGTCCGCCGGCCTGACGGTCGAGGATGTGCAGGCCTGGCCGGACATTCTTCAAAAGGTCACGCCCGAGGATGTGATCGCCGTCGCGCATGAGGTTCTGGACCGCCGCCATTCCGTCACCGGCTGGGCCATGCGCGCCGGGCAAGAGGAGACGATGCAATGATCCGTTTCGCCCTTGCCCTCGTCCTCGCCGCGCTTTCTTTGCCGGCCCGGGCCGAGGTGAAGATCACCGATGTCACCTCGCCCGGTGGCATCCACGCCTGGCTGGTCGAGGATCACGGCATTCCCTTCACCGCGCTTGAACTGCGGTTCCGGGGCGGCACCTCGCTGGATGCGCCGGGCAAGCGTGGCGCCGTGACGCTGATGGCCTCGCTGCTGGAGGAAGGGTCGGGCGGGCTGACCTCGCAGGGCTTTGCCGAGCGGCGCGAAGAGCTGGCGGCGAAGATCAAGTTTGACGCCTATGATGATGCGCTGACCGTCTCGGCGCAGATGCTGACCGAGAACCGCGATCAGGTGACCGACCTGCTGAAAGCCGCGCTGATGACGCCGCGCTTTGATCAGGACGCGATCGACCGGGTCAGGGGCCAGATCTATTCGATCATCGACAGCCGCGCGACCTCGCCCGAGGATATCGCCGGGGAAAGGCTGGACGCGCTGGTCTTTGGCGATCACCCCTATGGCACGTCCGACATGGGCAGCGCGGACCAGGTCAGGGCCCTGACGCGCGACGATCTTCTGGCGGCCAAAGCCGCGACAATGGCGCGCGACCGGCTTTATGTCTCGGCTGTGGGCGATATCACGCCGGACGCTCTGGGCGCGCTGCTTGACCGGCTTCTGGGTGATCTTCCGGCCAAGGGCGCCGCCCTGCCGCCCCGGGTCGAGGCGCGGTTTGACGGCAAGACCAGCGTCGTCGATTTCGATACGCCGCAGTCGGTGATCCTGTTCGGCCAGCCCGGCATCCGGCTGGAGGATCCTGACTATTACGCCGCCTTCATCCTGAACCAGATCGTCGGCGGGTCGGGCTTTACCGCGCGGCTGATGGACGAGGTCCGGGAAAAGCGCGGGCTGACCTATGGCGTTTCGTCCGATCTTGTGCCGATGGATCTGGCCGAAAGCTGGCGGGGCGGGCTGTCGTCGTCGAACGACAAGGCGGCCGAGGCGATCAGCGTGGTCCGTCAGGTCTGGGCCGGGGTCGCCGCGAACGGCGTGACCGCGGCCGAGCTGGAGGCCGCCAAGACCTACATGACCGGCTCTTATCCGCTGCGCTTTGACGGCAACGACAATATCGCCCGCATTCTCGTGGGCATGCAGATGGAAGGCCTGCCGATCGACTATCCCGCCAACCGCAACGCCCGGATCGAGGCCGTGACCCTGGCCGATGTGAACCGCGTGGCCAAAGCGCTGATGAAGCCGGACCAGCTGACATTTGTGGTGGTGGGCAGGCCGGCCGGGCTGCCGTGACGGCGGGTCCGGCGCGTGCCGCGCGGCCCCGGACCTGATCCGGGGCCTCCTGGTCCACCCCGGCACCGACACAGCCGCCAAGCCATTGGCCGAATCTGATGACGCATGCTAATAGTAGCGGCATGAACGCCGAAAACCCCAATATCCATGCCCCGGACCGCCCGGTGATCCGCCAGCTTGACGAGGCGGCGGTCAACCGGATCGCGGCGGGCGAGGTCGTGGAACGCCCCGCCTCGGCGGTCAAGGAACTGGTGGAGAACGCCCTTGACGCCGGTGCCCGCCGGATCGAGGTGGCCTTTGCCGACGGTGGCAAGACCCTGATCCGGGTCACGGACGACGGCTGCGGCATGACGGCGGACGACCTGCCCCTGGCGCTCGCGCGCCATGCCACCTCCAAGATCGACGGCTCCGACCTTCTGAACATCCACACCTTCGGCTTCCGGGGCGAGGCGCTGCCGTCGCTGGGCGCGGTCGGGCGGCTGACCGTCACCAGCCGCGCGCCCGGGCGGGATGCCGCCCAGATCGCCGTCGCCGGGGGGCGCGAAACCCCGGTCCGTCCCGCCGCCCTGTCGCGCGGCACGGTCGTCGAGCTTCGCGATCTGTTCTATGCCACGCCCGCGCGGCTGAAATTCCTGCGCTCGGACCGGGCCGAGGCGCAGTCGATCACCGATGTCATCCGCCGTCTGGCGATGGCCGAGCCCTATGTGGCCTTCACCCTCCGCGATCTTTCCGGCGGCGGCGAGGGCCGGGTTACCTTGCGGACCGATGCCGAACAGGGCGATCTGTTCGAGGCGCTCAGCCACCGCCTCCGCGCCCTGATCGGCAGCGATTTCACCGACAACGCCCTCAGGATCGACGCCACGCGCGAGGGCATCCGCCTGACCGGCTATGCGGCCCTGCCCACCTATTCGCGGGGGGCTGCGGTTGAACAATATCTCTTCGTCAACGGCCGCCCGGTCCGCGACAAGCTTCTGCTCGGCGCGCTGCGTGCCGCCTATCAGGACGTTCTGTCGCGCGACCGGCACCCGGCGGCGGTGCTGTTCCTGACCGTCGACCCCGAACGGGTCGATGTGAATGTCCATCCCGCCAAGGCCGAAGTGCGGTTCCGTGAGCCGGGGATTGCACGCGGGCTGATCGTCTCGGCCCTTCGCCATGCGCTGGCCGAGGCTGGCCACCGCGCATCGTCAACCGTGGCAGGGCTGACCCTTGGCGCGATGCGCCCCGAACCCACCGCTGCGCCGCGTCACTACCAGATGGATCGCCCCTTACCTGGCTCCATCAGCCGCGCCATGGCCTTTCAGGCCCCGCTGTCGCCCGGCTTTACCGAGGCGAGCGCCCGGTTTGAACCGCCCCCGCCCACGCCCGAGGCACCCTTGCCGCTTGGGGCGGCCCGCGCGCAGGTCCATGAAAACTACATCATCGCCCAGACCGAATCCGGCATCGTCATCGTCGACCAGCATGCCGCCCATGAACGTCTGGTCTATGAACGGCTGAAGGCCCAGCGGGTCGCCAGTGCCATCGCCACGCAGGCGCTTCTGATCCCCGATATCATCGACCTGTCGGCGGGCGATGCGGCGATGATCCTGGACCATGCCGCCGATCTGGAACGGCTTGGCCTGATGATCGAACCCTTCGGCGGCACCGCCATCGCCGTCCGCGCCACCCCGGCCATTCTCGGCCCGGTCAACAGCACCGCCCTTATCCGCGACATTCTCGACGAACTCGCCGACCTTGGCCAAAGCGGCCAGCTGCAGTCGCGCATCGACGCGATCCTGTCGCGCATGTCCTGCCACGGATCAATCCGTTCCGGCCGCCAGATGCGCCCCGAGGAGATGAACGCCCTTCTGCGCGAGATGGAGGCGACGCCCCTGTCGGGCCAGTGCAACCACGGCCGCCCGACCTATGTCGAACTGAAACTGAGCGATATCGAACGGCTGTTCGGACGCACATGATCACCGTCTTTGGCCATACGTTCGACCTTTCTGACCCGATGGTCATCGCCGCCCTGACCGGGGCCGGGCTTTTGCTTTTGCTGTTCACGCTTCTCATCCTGACGCTGCGCAATGCCGGCCGCTCGGCCCGGATGGCGGAACCGCTGATGTATCAGATGGGGGCGCTTGGCGCGCGGGTCCAGTCCCTGTCGGACGGCCAGCATCAGCTGTCGGGCGGGCTGACGCAGGTGTCCGAAGCCTCGGCCTCGGCCCAGACGAAACTTCTGCAGCTGATGGAATCGCGGCTGGCCGAAGTGCAGCGCGGCATGTCGGAAAGCCTGCAAGGCACCGCCACCCGGACCGCCCGCAGTCTGGGCGATCTGCAGCAACGGCTGGAAACCATCGACAAGGCCCAGGCCAATATCGAGAAACTGTCGGGCGATGTGCTGACGCTGCAGGACATACTCTCGAACAAGCAGACCCGTGGCGCCTTTGGCGAAATCCAGCTGCATGACATCGTGCAGAAGGCCCTGCCATCGGACGCCTTCACCATGCAGGCGACGCTCTCGAACGGCAAACGCGCCGATTGCCTGATCCACCTGCCCAACCCGCCGGGGCCCATCGTCATCGACAGCAAATTCCCGCTCGAGGCCTATGAGGCGCTTCGCCGCGCCACCAACAATTCCGAACTGATCGAGGCGCAGCGCAGCCTGCGGATCGGGGTTCGCAAACATATCAAGGACATAGCCGAGAAGTACATTCTGGAAGGCGAAACTGCCGACGGGGCCCTGATGTTCCTGCCGTCCGAGGCGGTCTATGCCGAACTGCACGCCAATTTCCCCGAACTGGTGCGCGACGGCTTTGCCGCCAAGGTCTGGATCGTCTCGCCCACCACCTGCATGGCGACGCTGAACACCATGCGCGCCATCCTGAAGGACGCCCGCATGCGCGAACAGGCCGGGGCCATCCGCGCCACCTTGCGGCAATTGCACCGCGACGTGGAAATCGTGGTGGAGCGGGTCGACAAGCTGAACACCCATTTCACCCAGGCCCGCGCCGACCTTGACGGCATCACCACCGCCGCCGAACGCGCCGGCAAGCGCGCGGCCCGGCTGGACAATTTCGACTTCGAAGAGATGACGCCCGAGGTCGAGGGGCCAAGGGTCGTGCCCCTGGGCCGGGGGTAGCGGCGGGCTTACGGCCAGGTCAGCTCGAACGCGCAACCCTTGTCAGCGGGCAGCAGGGAAATCCGGCCGCCATGCGCCTCGGTCAGGCTGCGGGTGATGGCAAGGCCCATCCCGGTGCC
The DNA here is from genome assembly GCA_964582215.1 of uncultured Frigidibacter sp. Taxonomy (GTDB): domain Bacteria; phylum Pseudomonadota; class Alphaproteobacteria; order Rhodobacterales; family Rhodobacteraceae; genus TMP-24. The sequence goes on along the minus strand of CAZORV010000001.1, from coordinate 90,540 downwards.
GCCCGCATCGCGCCGCGTGGTGAAAAACGGCTGGAAGATGTCGGCGCGGTTGCCCGGGGAAATGCCGGGGCCATCGTCGGCAAAGGTCAGCGATTGCCCGGCGCGGGACGTGATCCTGACCCGCGTCGCGCCCGCGGCGGCGGCGTTCTGCACAAGATGCCCCAGCACGATCGCCAACCCCCCGGCGGCGATCGGCAGGGCCACGCCATCATCGTCGGCCTGAATGTCCAGGGTGTCCGCTGCCGCCTTCAGCGCTGGCAAAAGGTCGTTCACCCGACACCGGCCCTGATAGCGCGGCTCGCGCGCGGCGGCGATCTCGCGCAGCGCTGTCAAAAGCTGGTCCAACCGCGCGGCCGAGGTGCTGATCGCCGCAATCAGCCGCGCGGATTCCGGGTCATGCGGCGGCGCATCCCCCAGCAGTTCGGCCGCCCCCCGGATCGCCGTCAGGGGGGTCTTGAATTCATGGCTGACATGGTCGGTAAAGGCCCGGATCGTCGCTTCGCGGTTCTGCAAGGTCCCGGCCATGTCCAGCATCGCCTGCCCAAGATCGCGCAGTTCGGCCGTGCCATAATGGTCAAGCGGCCGGTCCAGACCCTGTCCCCGATCCAGCCGCAACGCCTCGGCCCGGCTGGCCAGCGCCCGGATCGGCCGCAGCAACAGCCGCCACAACAGCAGCGCCAGCGCCAGCGCCGACAGCAGCACCAGCGCGCTGACCATCAGCGCCGAGGCGCGAAAACCCATGGCAGGCGACAGCCAGCGCACCGCCAGAAGCCCCGCAGGCGGCAGCATCAGCACCAGCCCGACCGCGCCGCCAAGGACCAGCAGCAGCGGCGGCCGCCATTTGCGGCTTATGCGCCCCGGCATGGGCCCATCCTGACGCCTATTCCGTGCAGCGTGTCGATTGCGTCCGGGCAACCCGCCTCGGCCAGCTTGCGCCTGAGGTTGCGCAGATGGCTTTCGGTGGTGCGGTCATTGGCATGGGCATTGCCGTCATACAGCATGTCGGTCAGCGCCGGGCGGCTGACCACATGGTCCGGCCGTTCCATCAGCCGCGCCAGAAGCGTCAGTTCGCTGGCGGTCAGGGCCAGCGGCGTCTGGTCAAGGCTGGCCTGCAGCAGATCGGGCCGCAGGCTCAGCCGCCCGCGCCTGAGCACCCGGTCGGCAACCGGCGACGGGTCCGTCCGTTTCAAAATCGCCTTGACCCGCGCCACCAGTTCGCGCGGGCTGAAGGGTTTGGTCACATAATCATCGGCGCCCATTTCCAGCCCGAGTATCCGGTCGACCTCGTCCGTATGGGCCGACAGGAACAGGATCGGCACCGACGAATGCTGCCTGAGGGTACGGCAGACCTGAAGGCCGTCCATTTCCGGCAGGCCGACATCCAGAATGATCAGACGGGGGGCAAGGCGCGCCGCCTCGCGCAGGGCGGCAGCCCCGTCATGGGCGGTCGCGGTCTCATAACCGGCGCGGGTCAGCGCGATTGCCAGCACCTCGCGGATCTGCGGATCGTCATCGACAAGAAGGATCATGGGCGGGCCTCGGCCGGGGTCGCCGTCAGGTAACGCCGAAGCCGCCATTTGCGAAAGCCCCAATCGCGCCAGCCGGTGATCAGTGGCCGGTCTACCCCGGCAAGCCGTCCGCAGGCCCGCTCGAACGTGATCCCATGTTCGACAATTGCCAGAGCCGCATCCTCGCCCAGGCCATAAAGATAGCTGCAGTCGAGGGTCTGAAACGGCCGCGCCTCGTGCCGCGACAGGTTTTGCCGGGCGATGATGTCCGCGAAGTTCACGAAGGCGCAAAGGTACAGCGTTGCGATGGCGGCAAGCGTCAGTCGCCGGACCAGCCATTCGTTCGGCAGATGCCCGGCGATCTGGCGGAAGATCAGGATCAGACCCATCCCGACCAGCCCCATCCAGATGAAGGCCGCCGACCGCAGGTAGGTCAGACCATAGGCGTCCACATAAAGATTCAGCCGGTACAGAGACGAAACCACCAGCCCGAGGTTCTGCGCCAGCCACAGCGCCAGCAGCAGCACCAGCCCCCGCGAAGATTGTATCTGGGCGCGCGCCGCCAGCGCGAACAGCCCGGCCATCAGCGCCGTCAGCACCAAAGGATAGGCGCCGCGATGGGCATATTCCGCCAGCGACATGCCTGCAGGCAGGTGACCGCCGGTCCAGAGGAACAGGGCGTCCGACAGGCTTTGCACGGCAAAAAGCAGGTTGAACAGCATCAGCGAATTGCGGACCGAGGCGGCGTTGACGAATTGCGACAGGGGCAGGCGGCGCGGTGCGGCCTCGGCCGGGGTCGGGGCTGTGGGGCGGCGGATGCGCGCGCCGATTCGTGCGGGCACAAGGAACGGCCAGATCCAGTAGGCGGCCCATCCCCAGAACAGGGTGCGCAGGACAAGGCGGCCGGTCAGCCATTCGAATTGCAGGCTGTGATCAAGAATGTCCGCCAGAACCGGGTTGCCATCGCTGAGAAGCCCCAGAAAGAAGGTGCCGGCGACGATCGGCAGCGCCCATGAAAGGCTGAGGCGCACGATGCCGCCGGACCGGGCGGCGCGTTGACAGGACGCCGCCACGCCCGCCGCCGCCTCGGCCCCCGAAAACCAGACCATGGTCAGCGCCAGCCGACGCATCAGCCCTTCGCGGTGGTCCGTCACCGGCAGTGCCATCCGGCCCAGACACCAAAGCAGCCCCGCCAGCAGGATCGACAATGTCAGGAGGTTCAGATCCTCGATCACCGGCAGCGCGGCCAGCAGCCCGGCCAGGGCCGCACCCCGCCCGGTCGCCGCCGCGCCAGTCAGACCCAAGCCCGCCGCCATCACGGCAATTGCCAGCAAAGCGACCGAAAGGCCCGGTCGTTGCTGCCAAAGCAGGACATCCGCCAGCGTGACCAGGCCGACCAGCAGCCAGACCCGCCACGGCCGTCCGCGATGTTCGTCCGACGGCTGTTCACCCCGGCCCGGCGGGGCGTCCGACAGCCACCAGCCGTCCGTCATCAGTGACCGGGGCACCCCGGCAATCATCAGTTTCTCGATCATCCCTGTCTCCTGTCCGGGTTCCCGGGCAGGGATAGGCGGCAGATGCGCAGGTGCTGCGGGCAAGTTCAGCAGAATGTCAGCAGACCGGGGGAGGGGCCCAAACGAAAAGGCCGCCAGGGTTTCCCCGGGCGGCCCGAATTCCGTTGGCTCTGACGCCTCAGCCCTGACGGGCCTTGTAGCGCTTTTGCGTCTTGTTGATCACATAGACGCGGCCCTTGCGGCGCACGACCTGGCAATCGCGGTGACGCGTCTTGAGCGAGCGGAGCGAGTTCGCAACCTTCATCGTTCTCTCCTTCGCGGCGCGCCTTGCGCCTTGAAACTGTGCCCCCTTCGGGGCGGTGAATGGTGGGCGCGACAGGGATCGAACCTGTGACCCCTACGATGTCAACGTAGTGCTCTACCGCTGAGCTACGCGCCCGCCGTCAACAATTCCGCCCGGTCCAAAGAATAAGGACGCGGGCGGAACCGCGTCGGTCCGGGTGCTATAAAAGGAGTCGCATGGGCATGCAAGAGGGTTTGGCATATGGACTTTTGGCGCTATGCTGGCCGCGAGAGCGAGTGATAAATGATCGTACCGGCGTTCAACCTGCATTTGCCTGCCCGCCGGGAGACCAGCGTGATCTTTGCCTCGCCCCATTCCGGGCGGGCGTACGGCACCGGATTTCTGCGCGACACGGTGCTGGATGAACGCGCCATCCGCAGTTCCGAGGATGCCTTTGTCGATCTTCTTCTTGGTGCCGTGAACTCGTTCGGGGCGCCCCTGCTGACCGCCAACGCCCCGCGCGCCTTTCTGGACCTGAACCGCGGCGCGGACGAGCTTGACCCCGCCGTTGTCGAGGATGTGCGCGCCTTTGCCCATAACCCCCGGATCGCCTCGGGTCTTGGGGTGATTCCCCGGGTGGTCTCGGGCGGGCGGGCGATCTATCGCGGCAAGATCCCGATGTCCGAGGCGCGTGGCCGGATCCGCGACTGGTGGCAGCCCTATCACGGCCAGTTGCAGCAATTGCTGGACCAGTCGCGGGGGCTGTTCGGTCAGGCGATCCTGATCGACGTCCATTCGATGCCGCATGAGGCGATGGAAAACATCGCCCACCGCCCCGGCCAACGGCCCGAGATCGTCGTGGGCGACCGTTACGGCGCCGCCGCCTCGTCGGCGGTGGTCGAGGCGGTCGAGGCGGCGTTCCGGACCCAGGGCTTCCGGGTCGCCCGTAATTCGCCGTTTGCCGGCGCCTATGTCGCCCAGACCTACGGCCGCCCCGGCATCAATCAGCATGCCGTCCAGATCGAGCTTGATCGCGCGCTATACATGGATGAACGGACCATCGCCCCCAGCGCCGGGTTCATCGACTTCCGCAACCGGCTTGAGCCGGCCCTTGACGCGATCGCCGCAATCGGCCGCCCGGACGAGGCGCGGCTCGCGGCGGAATAGGGTCGTCGCCCCACTTGAGCGGGGCCGCTGTTCCACGGGAAGATCGGCTTTTTCCGCTCGGCCCGGCGTGGGCTGGCAGCGACCGGTCACAGCTCCTGCCGACGCTTAGCGCAAGGCCCGGCCCTTCAGGATCGCATTCTTGCCGAACTTCGCGCGAATCTGGTCTGCCGCCCGCTCTGCCCCCGCCCGGCGGGCGGCGCCGGGGTCGAGGAGGTCGGCCGAAAGGTCGGCCTCGCGCTCGGGGCGGATGTCCGAAAGGCCGACGCCGATCAGACGAAACGGGCCGGGTTCGGTGACCGCCGCCATCAGTTCCGCCGCCGCCCGGTACAGCCGGTCGGCCATCTGTGTCGCGTCGCGCAGCTTGTGGCTGCGGGTCAGAAGGCTGAAATCCGCCCGACGTAGTTTCAGCGTGACGGTCACGCCCGCCAGCGCCTTGGCCTTGGCCCGGTCCGACACCCGCTCGGCCAGCCGCCAGACATGGCCGTCCAGCAAGGCCCGGTCGCCGGTATCCTCGTCAAAGGTCGTCTCGGCCGAGATCGACTTCATCTGCTCGTGCGGATTGACGCGGCGATGATCCTCGCCGCGGGCAAGCCGGTAAAGCCGGTCGCCCATCGACCCGAACCGGCGGCCCAGATCCTTGCGGTCCCAGCGCAGAAGGTCGTCAAAGGTCCGTATCCCCGCCAGTTCGAGCGTGGCCTGCATCGCGGCCCCGACACCCCAGATCATCCTGACCGGCTTGCCGCGCAGAAACGCCGCCGTGTCGGCCCGCCCGATCACCGAAAACCCCCGTGGCTTGTCGAGGTCCGAGGCGACCTTGGCCAGAAACTTGTTGTGCGACAGCCCGACCGATCCGGTCAGGCCCAGCTCCTGCTCGATCCGCCGCAGCATCCGCGCCAGCTGGACGGCGGGCGGCGCACCATGCAGACGTGCCGTGCCGGTCAGGTCAAGAAAGGCCTCGTCCAGCGACAGGGGTTCGATCTGGGGGGTCAACGCCTCCATCAGCGCGCGGATCTGGCGGGAAACGGCGACATATTGCGACATGCGCGGCTTGATCACCGCAGCCTCGGGGCAAAGACGCAGGGCCTGAAACATCGGCATCGCCGAGCGTACACCCTTGATCCGGGCCAGATAGCAGCAGGTCGACACAACCCCGCGATGCCCGCCGCCGACGATCACCGGCCGGTCGCGCAGTTCCGGATGATCGCGCTTTTCCACCGACGCATAAAAGGCGTCGCAATCCATGTGGGCGATCGACAGGCTGAAAAGCTCGGGGTGTGACAAAAGCCGGGGCGACCGGCAGACCGGACAGCGGCGAACATCCGCCGGGCCGCATTCGGTCAGACAATCACGGCAGAGACTGGGCATGGGCCGATCATAGGCCGACGGCCCGTCGCTGGCAAATGACCGGCGCGCCGGTCAGTCCCGCAGTTCGTCCATCGTCGCGACCAAAGCATCGCTGATGCCGCGTTCGGACAGGGCGTGACCGGCAAGGCGGACAAAGCGCAGGTCGGCGCGGCGCCAGCCGTCGGCCAGCATCCAGGCCGACAGGGGCGGGCAGATCATGTCATAGCGGCCCTGGACGATCACGGCGGGAATGTCGGCGATCCGGTGGCGGTCGCGCAGGATCTGGCCGTCCTGTTCCAGAAACCCCTTGTTGGCGAAATAGTGATTCTCAAGCCGTGCAAAGGCGCGGGCATAGTCGGGCGGTGAATCGCCCATCGGCCCGTCATTCTCGATCGAGGCCAGCGCATTTTCCCAGGCGACCCAGCTGCGCGAAAACCGCGCCTCGGTAGCGAAATCGCCGGAAAAGAGCCGCTTTTGATAGGCGCCGATCAGGTCATGACGCTCGTTTTCGGGGATCACGCCGACAAAGTCACGCCAAAGCTCGGGCCAGAAGGCGCCCGCCCCGCCGCCATAGAACCAGTCCAGTTCGCGCTGCATCATCAGAAAGACGCCGCGCAGGATCAGGTGGCGGACACGGTCAGGATGCGCCTCGGCATAAAGCAGCGCCAGCGTCGCCCCCCAGCTGCCGCCGAACACCGTCCAGCCGTCAATACCCAGCGCCAGCCTGATCCGTTCGATATCGGCCACCAGATCCCAGCTTGTGTTGTCCTGAACCGAGGCATGGGGCCGCGACCGCCCGCAACCGCGCTGGTCGAACAGCACGATCCGGTAATGCGCCGGGTCGAAATAGCGCCGCATCGCCGGGGAAGAGCCGCCTCCGGGGCCGCCGTGCAGCACAAGAACCGGCGCGCCATCGGGGTGGCCGCTTTGCTCGACATAAATCTCATGGCCGCCGGAAACCGCCAGCATCCGCTGATCGAACGGCTCGATCGGCGGATAAAGCTGTGATCCCGTGCGTTTTTGCCCTGCGAACCGGTCCATGAACCGACTATACAAACGAACTGACCCTGCCGCCATACGGAGTGAACCAGATGTCCGTCAGCACCGTCGACGCCGCCGAAGTCGCAAAGTTCGAGGCGATGGCCGCCGAATGGTGGGACGTGGGCGGCAAGTTCAGGCCGCTTCACATGATGAACCCGGTGCGGCTTGACTATATCTGCGCGCAGATCGGCGCGGAATTCGGGCGCGACCTTGGTGGGCCCGCCCCCTTTGCGGGCCTGCGGATTCTGGACATTGGCTGCGGCGGCGGGCTTTTGTCCGAACCGATGGCGCGGCTTGGCGCAACCGTGGTCGGGGCGGACGCGGCGGCGGGCAATATTCCCGTCGCCCGGTTGCACGCCGAACAGTCGGGCCTGGCCATCGACTATCGCCACACGACCGCCGAGGCCCTGGCGGACGGCGCCGAGGCGTTTGACGTGGTGCTGGCGATGGAGATTGTCGAACATGTGGCGGACCCTCAGGGCTTTGTCAGCACCTGCAGGTCACTGCTGAAACCCGGCGGGCTGATGATCATGTCGACGATCAACCGCAATGCCAAAAGCTTTCTCGCCGCCATCATCGGCGCCGAATGGGTGATGCGCTGGCTGCCCAAAGGCACCCACGACTGGGCCAAATTCGTAACCCCGGACGAGCTTCGCAACCTGATCCGGGCGGCGGACCTTGATCCGGTGGATGCCAAGGGCTTTGTCTTCAACCCGGTCAGCTGGCAATGGTCGATCTCGGACCGCGACCTGTCGGTCAATTATGTCACGGCTTCGGTCCGGCGCTGAGCCGGCCGTCAGTCGTCACCCAGAAGCAGCCGCAGATCGCGCAGCACCGGCAAGGCCGCGCGGACCTTTTCGACGCCGATCGACCGCACGACATCGCCGATGATCGGCGCCACCGCCGCAAGTGCCGCATCGCGGGCGGCGCGGCCGGCGGGGCTGATCGTGACGAACTTGCGCCGCGCATCGTCCCAGTCCGGCCGGATATGGACATAGCCCGCCCATTCCAGCTTTGACAAAGTGTTGGTCATCGCGCCGCGCGTCACATGAAACGCATCGGCCAGCTGCGCCGGGGTCCGCTCGCCGCCGATATGGGCCAGATGGTTCAGAACCGAAAAGTGCGACAGCTCCATCCCCTTGGGCAACAGCTTCGACAGCCGGTTGCGCGCCAGCTGGTCGGCGGTGAAAACCTCGGAAAACAGCGCGACGGCCAGCGCGTTGGCGGGATCAGACGACATCCGGCCCCCCGAATTCGCGATCATGGCTCAGCGAGGGGACACGCGCCCGCGCCCCGGCCACCGCAGCAAGGTCAAGATCGGCCAGCGTCACGCCCACTTCGACCCCGCCATCGGCAATGACCTCGCCCCAGGGTGACACGATCAGCGAATGGCCATGGGTCCGGCGCGGGCGACCATTGTGGGCGGCATGGCTGCCGCATTGCGCAGGCGCCAGCACATAGGCGCCGTTTTCGATGGCGCGGGCCCGCAGCAGGCTTTCCCAATGCGCGGCGCCGGTCGTGTCGTTGAAGGCGGCGGGGACGGTCAGGATCTCGGCCCCGGCCCGGGCCAGGCGGCGGTAAAGCTGCGGGAAACGCAGGTCATAGCAGACCGACAGGCCGATCCGGGCAAAGGGCGTCCCGGCCAGAACCGCGCGGGCGCCCGGACGGTAACCGGCGGATTCGCGGTATTGTTCCGTGGCCGAGACATCGACATCGAACATATGGATCTTGTCATAGCGCGCCTTGATCGCGCCGGTCGGGGCGATCAGGAACGACCGGTTGGCAAAGCGTCCGTCAGCATCCCCCGTGACCAGCCCGAGCGAGCCGATCAGCAGCCAGATCCCCGCCCTTGCCGCCTCGGCCTGCAATGCCGCCAGCGTCGGGTCGTCCGCCTCGGTCCGCAGGACGGCGCGTTGACGGGCACGGTCGGACGACAGGCAGTTCGTCACCTCGGGCGTCAGGACAAAGCCGGCGCCAGCCGCAACCGCCTGCCGGACAAGGTCGACCGTCACCGGCAGGTTTGCGGCCGGGTCGTCGCTGACGGACAGCTGGACAAGGCCCACCTTCATCGGTCAGCCTGCCAGCAGGGCGTCAAGCCTGCCCTGATGGTCAAGCGCGTGCAGATCGTCGCAACCGCCGACATGGACGCCGCCGATGAAAATCTGCGGAACGGTCCGGCGCCCGCCGGCCCGTTGCATCATCGCCTGCCGCAGCGCAGGGTCGCGCGACACGTCGGTCTCGACGAAGGCCGCGCCCTTTTTCCGCAGCAGGTGTTTTGCGGCCATGCAATAACCGCAGGTCGGCGTGGTGAAAATCTCGACAGGTTTCATGTCAGGCCCCGAAGTCTGTGTGACTATAGGGATTTAGGCATCCTTCGCAACGCGCGCCAGCACCAGAACCGAAACTTCCCGGGCGCCCGCCGCAAGACAGGCGTCGGCCGCCACGGCAAAGGTGGCGCCCGAGGTCATGACATCGTCGACCAGAAGCACATGGCGGCCCTGCAGACGCGCCGCGCGGCCCGGGTGCGGGGCGATGGCGCCCTGCAGGTTCAGAAACCTTTCATCGCGGCCCTTGCCGTCCTGGCTGTCGGTCTTGCGCCGCCGGACCAGAAGATCGGGGCAGTGATCCAGCCCGGCGCCGCGCGCGAGCGCCCGGGCCAGAAGTGCCGACTGGTTGTAGCGGCGGCGGAAAAGCCGGGTCCAGTGCAGCGGAATCGGTGCGACGATCATGTCGGGTTGCAGGATCGGCGCCGCAGCCCGCGCCAGCCAGCCCGCCATCGGCCGGACCAGATCAAGCCGGTCGGCATGTTTCAGCCGCAGCACAAGTTCACGCCCGCGGTCCTTGTAGAGGATCGCCGCGCGCCCCCGCGACCAGGGCCGGGCCAGTGTCAGGCAATCATCGCAATATTCCGCGCGGCCCTCATCATCGCCGGGCAGGGGCGTGCCGCATTTGTCGCAGGTCAGGCCGCCGATGAAGAACGTGCTGCGCCAGCAGTCGGGGCAGAGGCCGAAGTCGCTGCCGACCGGTTCGCCGCAGCCGATGCAGGCGGGCGGGAAGACCAGACCGAGTAAGCTTTCTATTCCCATCGCCCGCCTGTAATGTCCTTGCCCATGTCCGGACCACCCAAACTTGTCGACCGCGCCCAGCTGATGCGAAACCGCGCCCGCGCCCGCCGCACCGGCCCGGCGCTTTTCCTGCATGACGAGGCTGTCGCCGAGATTCAGGAAAGACTGCAAATGGTTAACAGGGGGTTTACGGATGTGGCGATCGTCACGCCCTTCCCCGAGGTCTGGGCAGGCGTCATTCCCGGCGCGCGGCTGGTCGCCGATGACGAGGTGCTTGATCTTGCCCCGGGCGCCCATGATCTGGTGATCCACGCCATGGCGCTGCACTGGGCCGCCGATCCGGTGGGCCAGATGATCCAGTCGGCGCGGGCGCTCAGACCGGACGGGCTGTTTCTGGCGGTCTTGCCGGGTGGCCAGACGCTGCACGAACTGCGCAGTTGCCTCGCCGAGGCCGAGGCGCGGCTGTCGGACGGCCTGTCGCCACGCGTCCTGCCGATGGCCGAAATTCGCGATCTGGGCGGGCTTCTGGGCCGGGCCGGTCTGGCCCTGCCGGTGGCCGATGCCGTGCAGATCCGCGCCAGCTACCGCGACCTTGCCCACCTGGCCGCCGATCTGCGCGCCATGGGCGAGGGCAATGCGCTGGCGGCACGGTGGCGGGCGCCGACCGCCCGCGCGCTGTTTGCCGAGGCCGACCGGATCTACCGCGCGGCCTTTCCGGCCGACGGTGGCCGTATCACTGCGACGTTCGACCTGATTTTCCTGTCGGGCTGGTGCCCGCATGAAAGCCAGCAAAAACCCCTGCGCCCCGGGTCGGCCAAGGCCCGCCTTGCCGACGCGCTTAGCCCGTTTCAGCCGAAATAGAGCCTTTTCAGGACGCGACATGACCCAGGATTCCCGATTAATCACCGATGCGCCCGACGGACACCCGGCGGTTCCCCGCCCGCGCATCGGCGTGCTTTTCGCCAATCTCGGCACGCCGGATGGCTATGACTACTGGTCGATGCGCCGCTATCTGTCCGAGTTTCTGTCTGACCGGCGCGTCATCGACTATCCGGTCTGGAAATGGCAACCGATCCTGCAGCTGATCATCCTGACCAGACGCCCCAAGGCCAAGGGCCGCGACTACCAGTCGATCTGGAACCACGAACGGAACGAAAGCCCGCTGCTGACGATCACCCGCCAGCAGGTCGACCGGCTGCGGGCCGCCGCCCGGGCGGAATGGGGTGACGGGATCATGGTCGATTTCTGCATGCGCTACGGCAACCCGTCGACCGACAGCGTGGTGCGCCGGATGGTGGCGGCAGGTTGCGAAAAAATCCTGTTTTTTCCGCTATATCCGCAATATGCGGGGGCCACCGTCGCCACCGCGAACGATCAGTTCTTTCGGGCGCTGATGAAGGAAAAACGCCAACCCGCCGCGCGGACCGTGCCGGAATATTTCGACCAGCCGCTCTATATCGACGCTCTCGCAGGATCGGTCGAGCGTGCCTATGCCGCACTTGACCACCGGCCGGACCTGCTGGTCGCGTCCTACCACGGCATGCCGAAACGCTATCTGATGGAGGGCGATCCCTACCATTGCCAGTGCCAGAAGACGACCCGCCTGCTGCGCGAGCGGCTGGGCTGGGACAGGGGGGCGATCGACACGACCTTTCAGTCGGTCTTCGGCCCCGAGGAATGGCTGAAACCCTATACCGTTCAACATGTTGCGGCGCTGGCGCGGGCCGGCAAGAAGAGGATCGCCGTGATCTCGCCCGCCTTTGCCGCCGACTGTATCGAAACGCTGGAAGAGATTCAGGGCGAGATTCGCGAGGCATTCCTGCATGCCGGGGGCGAGACCTTTACCTATATCCCGTGCCTGAACGATCAGGACGCCCACATCGCGGCGCTGATGGCCGTCACGCGGCAGAATCTGGCGGGTTGGGTCTGACCGCGGCCCCCGCCAAAAGAAAAAGGCGACGGAACCCGTCGCCTTTTCCCTCTGATGGCTCAGAGCTGATTAGTTGCTGGCAGCGGCCGCAACGAGCAGCAGAACGAGCAGCGGAACAATGATGCCACCGGCCGACGACGAAGCCGATTTCGCTTCGACGGGGGCTTCTTCCATGACGGGTTCAGCCATGCCGCCGGCGAAAGCCGAGGTGGCAGCGAGCGTCAGAGCGGCAGCAAGCGCGATTTTCTTCATTTGTATGTCTCCATCCGCGCCCCAGCATAGGATTCAAGTGAGGATAACTGGGGCAATTATCGTTACCTCGTGACGTCGAGTAGCCCGAAGGGTGAGATATATGCAACATCTCATCTGCGGCCATGGGCAAAGCTTTCGCCCTTTTCGTCAAATAAGCAACACTTCCGAAGCCCTTTTTGGGGGCCTGGCTGCGGAAAGCCGGGGAAATAATCGCTGCAAAACGGCAGCTTTGCGCTATCCGGAGGGTTTTGCCGATATCCGCGGCCGGAATTGGCGCGGGATTCACTCTTTACCTGTCGGACGGATGAAACAGCCGACTCACCTGGCCCTTTCGGGGCCGTATCGGGGGCCGTTTCGACCCCCGATCAGCAGATCATCGGACCGGCGCAGCAGCCGGCCCGCACAGGATCAGTTGCTGGCCGCAGCAGCGACAAGCAGAAGAACGAGAAGCGGCACGATGATGCCACCGGCTGACGACGAGGCGGCATGCTCTTCGACCGGAGCCGGGTCCATGGTCGCTTCGCCGATGCCACCGGCGAACGCCGAGGTCGAGGCCAGCGCAAGGGCAGCTGCAAGCGCAAACTTCTTCATATGAATCTCTCCATCCGGCCCCGTTTGGAAAATATGGGATGACCGGGGCAATGTCCCTCCCTTGAAGGCCAAGGTGCGTTGGCCGGAGGGGCAATTCCAGAGAATTTTCGCGCCGCCCCGAAAGGCGGCGCGCCTTTGTCAAATCTGCAACAGGTCAGATCAGCAGAACCTGGGTTCCGACCTTCGCAAGGCTGAAAAGTTCCAGAATATGTTCGTTGTAAAGGCCGATGCAGCCGTTCGACGACCGCCGCCCGATCTTGCGCGTGTCCTGGGTTCCGTGAATCCGGTAGGCGGGCCATGACAGATAGAGCGCGCGCACGCCCAGGGGATTCGTCGGATCCCCGCCCGGCACAAATTCCGGCCAGTCAGGATAGCGCTTGCCCTCATCCGCAGTACGGCGCCATGGCGGATTCTCGACCCGCTGGATCACCTCGGTCCGGCCGCGCCGCGTCAGTTCCTCGGACAGGGGCACGCTGGTCGGGTAAAGCTTGTAGACCGACTGATCCTCGGTCCAGAAATGCAGCGCGCGCGAGGTGATGTCGACCAGGATGGCGCCATTCTTCAGGCTTGAGAAATACGGCTGCCATTCCAGCGAGCGAAAGCTGGAGATATTGCGCCGGATATTGTTCGACAGCTCCTGCTCATACTCGGTCGTGCCGTTCATCGCCTGGGCGAACAGCGGTGACGCGAGGCTTGTCGCGGTCAGCGCGGCAGCGCTGCCCAGGACCGAACGACGGCTAAGATGTGACTTTCCTGAACTCATGCCTGATGACTCCGTTTGCCGGTTGGGGCCTTCGGCCCGCCTTTTCCTTGGCTGAAGACGCCCGTTTGCGCAAGTCACGCCTGCGCGATGGGCCGCCGAGCCTGATGAATTGGCGTTTGAACACCGATTGGCGAGACTGTAAAGCACGCCAGAATGAAAAAAGGGGTTCGCTTCCGATGATCCAACGTCTCAGCGCGGTTCTGTTGGCCGCAGTTCTGCTTTCGGCCTGCCAGACCCAACAGGTTCAGCTGGCCTCCGACGGCAAACCCGTACCCGAGGCCTACATGATCGGGCAGGGCGATGTCGGCCGCGTCACCTATTCGATGGTCGACTCGGTCAATGCCCTGCGTTCGGCCCGGGGTCTGCCCCCCCTGACGCTGAGCGCCGAACTGACCGCCGCCGCCGCGACCCACTCGCGTGACATGCATGTGCAGAACCGGCCCTGGCATTTCGGCTCGGACGGGTCGTCGCCGATCATCCGGGTGCAGCGTTCGGGCTATGCGGGGACGATGATGGGCGAAAACATCTCGGAAACCTTCGAGAACGAGAGGGAAACGCTGGCATCCTGGATGTCCGTCTCGAGCACCCGGGACGTGATCCTTGACCCCAAAGCCGTGAACATGGGCTTTTCCTGGTATCAGGAGCCGAACGGCAAGCTTTGGTGGACGCTGGTCACCGGGAACTGAGACCGGCAGAGGGGCTGTCGCTCAGGGCTTGATGAAGATCGGCGTTCCGACGCGGACCATCGCGTAGATATCTTCCATCTGGCGGTCGGTGACGGCGATGCAGCCGACCGTCCAGTCCGCGCCCCGGCCACGGTTCTTGCCGTCGCGGCCATGGATGAAGATGTCGCCGCCGGGTTCCTTGCCCAGCGCCTTGGCCTCGGCCCGGTCCTGATCGTTCGGATAGGAAATCCCCAGCGACAGGTGGTAGCTGCTGTTCGGGTTGCGGCGGTTGATCAGATAGGCGCCTTCCGGCGTCTTGCCGTCGCCCTCGACCTGCTTGTCGCCGACCGGGTTGCCGCCAAGCGCTATGTCGTAGGACTTCAGCACCTGATTGCCGTGCAGCAGGAACATCCGCCGTTCAGCCTTGTGAACGACAATCGCCGTCACCGCCGGGCCGTTGTAGGTGCGGAATTTCGATCCGCAGGCGGCGGCGATGATCAGAATGCCGGCCAGAAGGACAATGTTGAAACGTTTCATGTTGCCTGAACCATTGCTTTGCGGCCCTCTTACACGCGCGGCGCGGGTGGCGGAAGGGGGCGGTGATCAGCCCCTGATGAAGCGGGCGGCAAGTTCGACATGGGTGGACCAGCGGAACTGATCGACGACCTGCAGCCAGTCGAGATGATAGCCCGCGCCGGTCAGGACTTTCGCGTCACGCGCAAAGGTCACGGGATTGCAAGAGACATAGGCAATGACCGGCACCTTTGACCGCGCCAGTTCCCCGGATTGCGCCAGCGCGCCGGCGCGTGGCGGGTCCAGCAGGACGGCGTCGAAACGGTTCAGCTCGTCCGGCAAAAGCGGCCGCCGGAACAGATCGCGGGCCTCGGTCGTCACCCGGTGCAGACCCTGGGCATGACGGGCGGCCTGATCCAGCGCGGTCAGCATCGCACCGTCGGATTCGGCCGCATAGACCTCGGCCGTCGCCGCCAGCGGCAGGGTAAAGGTGCCCGCGCCGGAAAAGAGATCGGCGATCCGGCGGCCCGGACCGATGGCCGCCTGCACGGCCGCCAGCAACGCGGCCTCGCCATCCCGCGTTGCCTGCAGAAAGGCCCCGGCGGGCGGCACCACATGCCCGGAACCAAAGCGCTGCATCGGCGGGCGGCGGGCCGCGACAACCTCGCCCTCCCAGGTCAGACGGGCCAGATCGGCGGTTCGGGCCAGTCCCGCAAGTGTCGAGAACAGCGCCGGGTCCAACGGTTTGCCCCCCGAAACAGCCAGATCAGAGCCGCTTTCCGTCTCGGTGATCATCAGCGACAGCTCGGCCTTGCGCGAACCGCCCGCCTCGGTGATTTGCCGCAGGAACGGCAGGGTCGCCATCAGCGCCGGCGACAGAAGCGCGCAGTCGCGCAGGTCGACCAGCGTGCCCGAGGCCCGGCCGTGAAAGCCGACGATCGCCCCGGTCTTGGTCCGCCGCCCCGCCAGCGTCGCCCGCCGGCGCGACCGTTCGGGCGAGGTGTGGATCGGCCGGAACCCGACCTCCAGCCCCTGCGCCGCCAGCGCGGCACGGACCACATCCTCTTTCCAGCGGGCGACAAACCCGTCGGTCGCATGCATCAGCGCGCAGCCCCCGCAGGCGTTGTAATGGCCGCAGGGCGCCTTGCGCCGGTCGGCCGATGGGGTGACGATGGCGGGCGCTTCGATCCGGTCGCCCTGCGGTTCGCCCTCGATCACCTCGCCCGGCAGGACGCGTGGCGCATAGACCGGCCCCGGCCCGATCCCGTCGCCAAGATGGCCCAGCCGTTCAATCGTCAGCCTCATTCTGCCGCCTCTTCGATGCCGATAAAGCCACCCGACTGGCGGTTCCAGTAGCGCGCGTACAGTCCGCCCCGCGCCAGAAGGCTGTTGTGGGTGCCATCCTCGACGATCCGGCCCTGATCCATGACGATGATCCGGTCCATCGCCGCAATCGTTGACAGACGATGGGCGATGGCCAGCACGGTCTTGCCGCGCATGACCCGCGCCAGCGCCCCCTGGATCGAGGCCTCAACCTCGCTGTCCAGCGCGCTGGTCGCCTCGTCCAGAACCAGAATCGGTGCGTCCTTCAGAAAGGCCCGGGCAAGCGCGATCCGCTGACGCTGCCCGCCCGACAGCTTGACGCCACGCTCGCCGAGAAAGGCGTCATAGCCGGTGCGGCCATTGGCATCGCGGAGGCCAAGGATGAACTCATGCGCCTCGGCGGCCTTTGCGGCGGCAATCATCTGATCCTCGGTGGCCTCGGGGCGGCCGTAAAGGATATTCTCGCGCGCCGTCCGGTTGAACATCGCCGTCTCTTGCGTGACCATGCCGATCTGCCGCCGCAGGCTTTCCTGCGTCACCGACCGCACATCCATCCCGTCGATCAGAATTCGACCCTGTTCGGCGTCATAGAGCCGCAACAGCAGCGAAACCAGCGTCGATTTCCCCGCCCCTGACGCGCCGACGACCCCGATCTTTTCACCCGCCGCGATGGTCAGATCAATGTCGGCCACCCCGCCGCGGCCATCGGCGGTGGTGCGCCCGTAGGCAAAGGTCACACCATCCATCCGCACCTCGCCCTGAACGGGCGGCATCTCGCCCGCGTCCGGGGCGTCGGTCAGCGTATAGGCTGGCGACAGGGTGCGGATGCCATCCTCGACCTCGCCCAGGTTGCCGAAGATCGACATAAGGCTGAAACTGACCCAACCGGTCATCTGCGCCAGCCGAAAGGAAATCGCCCCCGCGGCGGCAATATCACCGGCGCTGGCCTGCCCCTTTGTCCAAAGCCAGACCGTCCCGCCGACCAGCAGCACCGGCAAGACCCCCGCCAGCGTCATCAGCGTCAGCCGGAACCAGGAGGATATGCGGCCATAGGAAATCGCCCGCTCGCGGAAATTCTCCATCGCTTCCAGCGCGACGCGATCTTCGTGGCGGGCATGGGCAAACAGCTTGACCGTCTTCATGTTGGTCACCGTGTCGACGATCTGCCCGGTGACCATCGCCCGCGCCCCGGCCCGGTCGGCGCTGGCCCGCCTGACGCGGCGCAGAAAGCTGCGGATCAGCCAGATATAGGCGGCGACCCACAGGACCAGCAGCCCCGAAACCCAGCCGTCAATCGCCAAGAGCAGCACGACCGAGCCGATGACCGAGGCCAGCGCAAAGGCAATCGTCTCGATCGCGCCGGACACGACATCGGTGGCGGCGCGGGCGGTCTGCATCTGTTTCTGCGCGATGCGTCCGGCGAAATCATTGTCGAAAAACGTCACCGCCTGGCCGATGGTCCAGCGATGCAGCCGCGACAGGATCAGCGGGAAAAGCCCGGGCTCGATGATGATGCTTTGCGACGCGGTCGAGAGGCCGAAGATCAGCGGCCGCAAGAGCAGGTAGAAGATCAGGAAAAAGGCGAAAAGCGCCCAATGGTCGGACATCAGGTCCGCAGGCGTCGAACGGCCGGCGGCATCGACGATGCGGCCAAGGATCGTGGCCGAAATCGCCTCGAGCGAGCCTGCGGACGCCGACCAGAAGGTCGCCCAGGCGATCCCGCCCCATGCCCCGACCAGCGCCCAACGCAGGAACGGCAAGGTCCGCCCGGGCGGCGGCCCCTCGGCCGGGCGGAAGGGTGATATGGTCGGGCCGAACCTCATCGTCAGGGCTTTCTGTTTCGGCCGTCCGGGCGTCAATGCCGTACAAGCTGGACAATCGACAGAACGATAAGCCCGGCCATGGTGAAATTGAAGGCCCGTCGACGCCCCTCGGTGGTCAGCCAGCCGGAAATCGCCCGCCCAAGGGCCATCCAGCTGGTCGATGAAAACAGCCCCAGCGTCAGAAAGGTGGCCGCCGTGATCGCCGCCGTCTGCACCGGCCGGTCCGGACTGACGAATTGCGATGTCGCCGCGACGGCCATCGACCAGGCCTTGGGGTTGATCCATTGAAAGGCGGCGGCACCCAGAAAGCTCATCGGGCGGGTCGAGGCCGGCTTTGCATCGGACGTGGTCGAAATGGCGATCTTCCATGCCATCCACAGCAGCAGCGCCGCGCCGCCCCACCGCAGCCCTTCGCGCAGCAGGGCCGAGGTCTGGAACAGCTGCCCGAGCGCCAGCCCGACGATCAGCAACATCGTCGGAAAACCCGTCGCGACACCCAGCGCATGGGGCAGGGTCCGGCGGATGCCAAAGGTGGCGCCCGAAGCCGCCAGCATCGCGTTGTTCGGGCCCGGCGTGAACAGGGTGCCGATCGCCAGAGAAATCAGCGAAAGAAAGATGTCCCGGGTCATGGTCGCCGTCCTTTTCCCGGACTATGGGCCGACCCTCGCAGGGCCTTCAAGACAGCAATTGTTCCCGGGACAATTCGAAGCCCGACGCGATCCAGCGCGCCTCAAGCGCTTTCAGCCGCTGGCCGAGCGCCGGGCCCTGAAGGTCGGCGAGGTCGGCAGCCCGAACGGGAAACACGGCTGTCGCGCCCCGCGCAACCCGGTCCCGCGCGTCAAAGTAGGGCTGTTCCAGCAGGGCCGCGCGCAGCAACAGGATGTCGGTGGCCATGTCGGCACCCAGCCGATAGGCCAGTTCGCCGGGTCCGGCAGCCGATCCGATACCGGCCCGGATCCGGGCAAGTTGCTTTGCCTCGTCGCGCGACAGGCGCAGCGCCCCGGCCGGATCCTCGCCACCGATGGCGGCCAGACGGCGCAGCCAACCGGGCGGCTGGCCATCCTCGAGATGAACCAGCGGCGCAAGGTAACGGCTGTCGGCACCCGGCAGCGCGTGGGCCAGAACGCCCGCCGCCTGCATCGCGGCCAGGGCGGGTGCAGGGTCGGCGGCGGCCAGCAGGCGGCGCATCTCATGGCCGATCCGCTCGCGCGAAAGCGTGTCTATTGCGGCTGAATGTGTCGCACAGGCGGCCAGCCCGTCGGCGTCGATGCCGCCCTCGGGGTCGCCATAGATCGCCTGAAACCGGAAGAACCGCAGGATGCGCAAGGCGTCTTCGCGGATGCGGGCGGCCGGCGCGCCGACAAAGCGGACGCGGCGGGCCTGAAGGTCGGGAAGGCCGCCCAAAGGGTCGATGACGGTGCCGTCAGCCTCGGCATAGAGCGCGTTCATGGTGAAGTCGCGCCGGGCCGCGTCGTCGGCGATCTCGGTCGAATAGGCGACGGTCGCGCGGCGGCCGTCGGTGGCGATGTCGCGGCGAAAGCTGGTGATCTCGTGCGCGCGGCCCCCGGCGACGACGGTGACGGTTCCGTGGTCGATCCCGGTCGGGACGGTCCTGAACCCGGCCGTTTCGGCCAGCGCGATGACCCGCTCCGGGGTTGCATCGGTGGCGATGTCGATGTCGGCGACCGGCGCGCCGATCAGCCCGTTGCGCACCGCGCCGCCGACCAGAAGCGCGCGATGGCCGCCCGCCCGCAGGCAGGCCAGAACCGCCTGCAGAGTCCCGTCGCCCAGCCAGTCGCCCGCGATCCTCATTCCGCCATCCGGTCTGCCAGCGCCTTCAGAATCCGCGCCGTCGCGCCCCAGATGTAATAGGGCCCATAGGGCACTGTGAAGTAGCGCCGTCGCTGGCCCAGCCAGACCCGGCCTTCAATCCGGAAATTGCGCGGATCGGCGATATGGGCAAAGGGCACCTGAAAACATTCCTCAACCTCTTCCGCCTGCAGCGTCGGCACAAAAAGCGGGTCTATTTCGGCCAGAATCGGGGTGACCGCGAACCCTGTGACGGTTTCATGCGGGGGCAGCCGCCCCAACAGCCGGACATGGCCCGCGCCCAGCCCGACCTCTTCGGCCGCCTCGCGCAGGGCGGCCGCTTCGGCCGTCTCGCCCGCGTCCAGTTTGCCGCCGGGAAAGGCGATCTGGCCGGGGTGATGTTTCAGATGCGAGGCGCGCTTGGTCAGGATCAGCGACAGGCCCCGTGGCCCGGGCTGAAACCCGACAAGCACGGCGGCCGGGCGCAGGCTGCGACCGGGCGCCAGCGCCAGCGCCGGGTTCAGATCATAGTCCGACGTATCGCGCCCGGTCCGCGCCAGTGCCGCGACCAGCCGGGCGATTTCGTCAGGCCTCGGCACCCGCCTGGCCTTTCGCCTCGAATCCCAGGGTTGCGGGGTCGAATTCGTAGTGCGCACCGCAGAACTGGCAGTCGGCGGTGACGATCCCCGCCTCGGTCGTCATGGTCGCAATGTCCTTGGCCGAATAGATCGACAGGCTCTGACGGACCTTGTCGGGCGAACAGGTGCAGCCGAAGCGCACCGGCTGGGCATCAAACACCCTCGGTCCCTCTTCGTGGAACAGCCGGATCAGCAGTTCGGTCGGCTGAACCGACGGGCCGATCAGCTCCAGCTCCTCGACCGTGTCAAGCAGAAGGTTGACCCGGGCCCAGTTCTCGCCCTCGGACCCGCCGAGGATGTCGGCATGGGTCAGAAGCCCGCCTTCGCCCGACCCCGCATCGGCCGCGACCGAGGGCGAGGCCTTGGGCATATGCTGCAGCATCACCCCGCCCGCGCGCCAGGCCTCTTCGCCGCCCTTCAGGCGCGACTTGCCGAACGACAGCTGAAAACGGGTCGGCAGCTGTTCGGACTGGGCGAAATAGGTCTCTGCACAGGCGGAAAGCGACCCGCCGGCAATCGGCGTGATGCCCTGATAGGGCACCATGCCCTCGCCCTGGTCGATCAGCACCGCGAAATAGCCGCTGCCGATCAGGTCGAACGGCCTGGCGCCCTGATCCACCCGGTCGGCATCGAACGAGGCCCAGGCGCGGACCTGTGCGGGCGCCCCTTCGGCCGCCGGCGCGAAATAGTCGGTGGCAATGATCCGCACCGGGCCGTTGCCGCGGATTTGCAGCGACAGTTTCCAGCGCAGCTTCACCGTCTGGCCGATCAGCGCCGTCAGAACCGCCGCCTCGGCGACCAGCGCCTCGACCGCGGGCGGATAGGCGTGCTGGCCCAGAATCCGGTCCAGCGTGCCATCCAGCCGCGCCACGCGGCCGCGAATGTCCGACTGGTCCAGCTGGAACGGCAGGACGGTATCGTCCCAGGCGATTTCAAGGGTCGAGGTCATGGGGTTTCCTTCAGGCGCGGGGCTTGGCATACCGTTTCGGGGCGATTTGGGCAACCGGGGCGGGCGGAAATGATCAGGCGGTTCGGCGATCCGGTGGTGGCGGGACAGAAATACCGGATCAGGGCCGGGGCTTATGCGGTTCTGCGCCTAGATGGGGATGTTCTGCTGACCTATCAAGAGGCGCCGGAGCCCGAGTTCCAGTTGCCGGGCGGCGGAATCGACCCGGGCGAGTCGCCGCTGCGGGCGCTGCACCGCGAGGTCTATGAAGAGACCGGCTGGTCGATCGCCGCAGCGCGCCGCATCGGCGCCTTTCGCCGGTTCGCCTATATGCCCGACTATGACCTTTGGGCGGAAAAGATCTGCCTGATCTATCTGGCCCGTCCGGTCCGCCGTCTTGGACCGCCCGCCGAAAAGGGCCATTCGGCCGTCTGGGTCCCTGCGGGCGAGGCGGCCGATCTGGTCGGCAACGATGGCGACCGGCATTTTCTGGCGCGGGCGCTGAGGGGCTGAGCGTTCTTAGCCGGCATTTTCCTTGGCGCCGCCGAATTCGAAATAGACCCCCGACACGTCATCATCAAATTCGCCGTTCGTATAGGCGCTCAGATGCCAGTTCAGCGCCTCGAGAAAGGCCGGGCCGCGCGCGTCGCCGCATTTGCCGATCAGCGCGGTCAAGCCGTCTTCGCCCAACTGGGTGCCAGCGGGATCGGCGGCCTCGGTTATGCCGTCCGACATCAGGAACAGCCGGTCGCCGGGCAGCAATTGCGTGTCGATCCGGTCATATTCGGCAAAGTCGATCAGCCCGATCGGCATGCCGCCCGACCCCAGATATTCGACCCGGCCGTCCTGCCGCAACACCGCCGGATGCGGATGACCGGCCTGCACCATCGCCACCTTGCCGGTGACAAGATCGACGTCGGCATAGGCCAGGGTGAAATAGCTTTCGGTCTGCATTTCCTTGAAGACGATCGTGTTCAGCGCCGCCGCCACCTCCTCGGGCGGCAGGGCGTCGTAGATGCCGAATTCGGTCAGGACCAGCGCGATGTTCTGTTCGGGCGAGTTGCTGGACAGATAGCCCGCCAGCCGCGCGGTCATCAGCGCCGAGGTGATGCCATGGCCCGAGACGTCGATGGCGAAAAAGCCGACGCGGCGCGACGAAATCGGGAAAAAGCCGACCAGATCACCGCCGACATGACCCGAGGGCCGCAGGATCAGGTTGACCTCGGCATTGCCGAAATTGCGGCTGCGTTCGCGCACCAGACTTTGCTGAAGTTTCTTCGCCTCCATCAGGTCGCGGTCGATCGAATCGTAAAGGCCCTGCAGTTCCGTCAGGGTCGAGGACAGAAGCCGGTTCTTGTCCTTCAACTCCCGCTCCATCCCCAGAATCCGTTCGCCGGCCGCGATCCGGGCGCGCAGCTCGTCGCCGCTGACCGGCTTGATCAGAAAATCGTCGGCCCCGACGTCCAGCCCGCGCGCGATCTCTGCCGTCTCGGTCTTTGAGGTGAGAAGGACGAAATAGGTATAATTTTCCAGACCGAGGGCCCTGACCTGGGCGCAAAGGTCAAGTCCGGTCATGCCGGTCATCATCCAGTCGGAAATCACAAGATCGGGCTGATCGGTGCGAATCAGCGCCAGCGCTTCCTCGCCTGATCCCGCCTCGCTGACGCGGTAGCCGGCGCGCGCCAGCTGCGATGACAGGATTTTGCGCTGCACACGGCTGTCATCCACGACCAGCACATGCCGCGCCGCGGCATCG
Source organism: uncultured Frigidibacter sp. (assembly GCA_964582215.1). Classification (GTDB taxonomy): domain Bacteria; phylum Pseudomonadota; class Alphaproteobacteria; order Rhodobacterales; family Rhodobacteraceae; genus TMP-24. Next base: position 67,609 of record CAZORV010000001.1, on the reverse strand, counting down.
GCGTCAGTCGTCGGAACGGAATCTATAGCCTTGGCCGCCAGCACGAATTGCCGCCCCCTGGTGTTGCGTCCTGCAAAGCTAGACGCGATCGGGTTAAGACCAATTGAACGGGCTTTCCCGGACGAAAGGCCGGACATTAACGGGACCTAAAGTATCCGCGCCTAGTCTTCCCGCAGGTTGGGACCTGAAGGTGGTGGAGATGATCAGTTGGAAACGTGTGGACGAATTGCGTCTTGAGATTGGCGATGACGGCTTTGCCGAAGTCGTGGAACTTTTTCTGGATGAGGTTGAAGAGGTGGTCATGCGGCTGACCGCATCGCCCGACCCCGCCAGCTACGAACAGGACCTGCATTTTCTGAAGGGCAGCGCCTGGAACCTCGGCTTTGCCGACTTTGGCGCGCTTTGCCAGGACGGTGAGCGTCGGGCCGCCGGCGGCAATGCGGCGTCGGTCGATATTGGCGCGGTGACAGACTGCTACAGCGCCTCGAAAGCGGTCTTCATCGAGGGGTTGGCCGCCCTGGCCGAAGGGCAGGTCCCGAGTGCGGCCTAGATCAGGAACTCGGCCAGCGCCTCGTCGTCGGTGATGTCGCGGTAGGTGAATTCCGCGGCGTCCAGCTGTTCCGTCAGCGCCGCGAAGTTCGCGGCGTTGCGGGTTTCGATGCCGATCAGCACCGACCCGAAGTTGCGGGCCGACTTCTTCAGATATTCAAACCGGGCGATATCGTCGTCGGGGCCCAGCATTGCCAGAAATTCCTTCAGTGCGCCGGGCCGTTGCGGCATGCGCAGGATGAAGTATTTCTTCAGCCCGGCATAGCGATTGGCCCGCTCCTTGACCTCGGGCAGCCGTTCGAAATCGAAATTCCCGCCCGATGTCACGCAGACCACCCGCTTGCCACGGATCCGGTCGGCCAGCACCGGCAGGACGTCGACCGCCAACGCCCCCGCCGGTTCCAGCACAATCCCCTCGACATTCAGAAACTCCAGCATGGTGATGCAGACCCGGTCCTCGGGCGCCAGAAGCACCTGGTCGGGCCGGACCTGCCCCAGCCGCGCAAAGGGCAAGGCGCCGATCCGCGCGACCGCGGCGCCATCGACGAAATTGTTGACCCGTCTCAGCGTCACCGGCGCACCCGCCGCGAGGGCCGCCGTCAGACTGGCGCCGCCCGCAGGCTCGACATACAGAAACCGCGCATCCGGCGCCGTTTCGGCGAAATAGCCGGTGACCCCGGCCGCCAGCCCGCCGCCGCCAACCGGCAGGATCACCAGATCGGGCGGCGTGCCGATCTGTTCCAGGATCTCGACCCCGACCGAGGCCTGACCCTCGATCACGTCGGCATCGTCAAAGGGCGACAGGAAATGCGCGCCCGCCGCGCGCGCATGGGCCTGCGCGGCGGCAAGCGTGCGGTCGAAATAGTCGCCGATCAACCGGATTTCGACACTATCGCCGCCAAAAGTGCGGGTCTTGTCGATCTTTTGCTGCGGCGTCGTCACCGGCATGAAGATGACGCCCCGCACCCCGAAATGGCGGCAGGCATAGGCCATCCCCTGCGCGTGATTGCCCGCACTCGCGCAGACAAAGGTCCGCTCGCCGGCGGCAATCGCCTTGCGCATCGCGTTGAAGGCGCCGCGCAGCTTGTAACTGCGAACCGGCGTCAGATCTTCGCGCTTGAGATAGATTTCGGCGCCGTAGCGCTGCGACAGGTGGTCGTTCAGCTGCAGCGGCGTGGGTTCAAACAGCGTGCGGATGGCATCTGCGGCGGCGCGGGCGTTCTGGGCGAAGCTGGTCATGGCAAAGCTCTGTTCCGAAGGCGGGTGAAAGGCAAGGGTCAGCTTTGCGGCAGGTCCGACGCGCGCCGCCGGGCAAAGGCCGCCCGCAACAGCTGCAGCAGCCGCCGGTGCGTCGGCCGGTGCCGGTTGCGGAGGTGGATCGCGGCGAAGACGGTCTGTTCCATCACCGGCGCGTCCACGACCGGGCGGCACTGACCGTTCGCGACCATCTCGGCCGCCATTTCCCCGATCACATAGGCCGTCCCGCCAAGCGACGTCATCAGCCCGGCGATCGCCGTGCTCTGGCCGCTCGACACCGGGGCGGTGGCCAGCGACGGATGAAGCCGCGCGTGATTTTCCGCGAAGGCCGGGGAAAAGTTGGTCAGGATATAGCTGTCGGCCCCGACCCCGGCCATCCGGTCGGTCAGGGTCGACACCATGCGATAGCGGATTTCGCCCAGCGTCTCGAAATAAAGATCGGGATGCATGCGGGGGCTGTACATCATCGCAAAGTCGAGCGCCCCGACCAGCAGGTCCGAGGCCATCGCGGGGGAATAGTCGGCCTCGATATAAAAACCGGCGTCGGGCAGCGCGGCGCGGAAGTCGCGGACCCAGCCGCCGATCAGACTGCCGGTCAGATCATGCTGGATGCCGATGCGCAGGGTCATCGCCCGGGTCCCGGCGCTGCGGGTGGCATGGACCGCCTCGGCCCAGCCATGGCGAAGCGCGCGCGCGTGCGGCTCGAACCGCAGCCCTTCCAGGGTCAGTTCCGTGCCGGACCGCGACCGGGTGAAAAGCCCCCGCGCCAACTGAAGCTCAAGCGCCCGCACCCGGCCCGAGACGGTCGACTGGGTGATGCCAAGCCGGTCGGCGGTGCGGCCGAAATTCCTCGTCTCGCAAAGATCCAGAAAGGTTTCGATCTGTTCGATGTTCATCGCCGTCCCCTGATCGGATATTCCGATCAATAGACCAATGATCGTCGAATTGAAACCGGCGACGCCCCGGCGAATACTGCGGTCATGACAGGGGGGGCGCATGGCCGAATTTCCGACGACAGCGCGTGTGGTGATCATCGGCGGCGGGGCTGTGGGCGTCTCGTCGCTGTACCATCTGGCGCGGGCCGGCTGGACCGACTGTGTGCTTTTGGAAAAGAATGAGCTGACGGCGGGCTCGACCTGGCACGCGGCGGGCAATGTCCCGACCTTTTCCACCAGCTGGTCGCTGATGAACATGCAGCGCTATTCGGCCGGGCTTTACCGGGGCCTTGGCGCGGCGGTCGGCTATCCGATGAACTATCATGTGACCGGGTCGCTGCGGCTGGCCCATAGCCGCGAGCGGATGCAGGAGTTTCGGCGCGCCGCCGGAATGGGCCGTCATCAGGGCATGGCGCTGGAGGTTCTGGCAGCGGACGAGATCGGTGCGAAATACCCGTTCATGGAACTGCACGATCTGCAGGGCGCGCTCTATGACCCGGCGGACGGCGATATTGACCCGGCCCAGCTGACACAGGCGCTGGCCAAGGGCGCGCGCGATCTTGGCGCGACGATCCTGCGCCACACGCCCGCAACCGGCGTCGACAGGCAGGGCGGCGAGTGGGTGGTTCACACCGAAAAAGGCTCTATTCGGGCTGAAATCGTCGTCAACGCTGCGGGATATTATGCGCAAAGGGTCGGCGAATGGTTCCGGCCGTTCGGCGGGCGCCGGGTGCCGATGATGGTGATGAGCCACCAGTATCTTCTGTCCGAGCCGATCCCCGAGATCGCCGCCTGGACGCAGGGGGCGGGTCACAAGCTGCCGCTTTTGCGCGATGTCGACGTGTCTTATTACCTTCGTCAGGAAAAGACCGGCTTCAACCTCGGCCCCTATGAACGGAACTGTCGGGCACATTGGGCCAGCCCCGATGACCCGATGCCGGATGACTTCAGCTTCCAGCTGTTCCCGGACGATCTCGACCGGCTGGAGCCCTATATCACCGACGCGATGGCGCGGGTGCCGCTGCTGGCGCGGGCGGGGATATCGAAGGTCATCAACGGTCCGATCCCCTATGCGCCGGACGGCAATCCGCTGATCGGCCCGATGCCGGGGGTGCCGAATGCCTTTGAGGCCTGCGTCTTTACCTTTGGCATCGCGCAGGCCGGCGGGGCAGGCAAGGTTCTGGCCGAATGGGTGACCGGAGGCGCGACCGAATGGGACATGTGGTCCTGCGACCCCCGGCGGTTTACCGGCCATGCCGACGCCGGCTATTGTCTGGCCAGGGGGCGCGAGGTTTACGGCCATGAATATGCAATGCATTTCCCGATGGCGCGCTGGCCCGCCGCACCCGACCGGCGCCTGTCGCCGGTGCATGAACGGGTCCGGGCGCTGGGCGGGCAGATGGCGCCCTATAACGGCTGGGAACGCGCCGAATGGTTCGCGGCGCCGGGCGATGACCTCAGCTGGGCCGCGACCCAGACCTGGGACCGCGCCGGACCATGGGAGGCGCGGATCCGTGCCGAATGCCTGGCCGTCCGTGACGGGGTCGGCGTTCTGGACCTGCCGGGATTTTCGCGTTTTCATCTGTCCGGCGCGGGCGCGGCAGAGTGGTTGCTGGGCCGGATCGCCGGGGGCCTGCCGGGGCCGGGGCGCCTGGCGCTGGCCTATTTCCCCGATCAGCGCGGCCGGATCGTCACCGAAATGTCGGTGGCCTGCAACGGCGCGGATGATTTCACCCTGATCACCGCGGCGGCGGCCGAATGGCATGATTTCGAATGGCTGGCGCGGGACCTGCCCAAAGGCCTGCGGCTGGCGGACCGGACCGGCGATCTGTCGACGCTGATCGTGACCGGGCCGAAGTCGCGCAACCTCTTTACGGCGATTTCGGATGCCGATCTGACCCGCCCCTGGCTGACCCATCAGGCCGCGACCGTCGCCGGGCGCCGGGTCGGTCTGGCGCGGGTGTCCTTTGCCGGTGAACTCGGCTGGGAGGTTCATGCGGCCCCGGCCGACATGCCGCCGATTTTCGAGGCGGTTCTGGCCGGAGGCGCGGTGCCTTTTGGCATGCGAGCGCTGGATTCGCTGCGGATCGAAAAGGGCTATCGGGCCTGGAAGGGCGATTTGTCGACCGACTACAGCCTGCTCGAGGCCGGGCTGGACCGGTTCATCAGGTTCGACAAGCCCCAGGACTTCCCCGGCAAGGCCGAACTTCTGGCCGAACGTCAACGGGGTCTGCGCAAGCGCTTTGTCACGCTGACGGTCGGGGCCGGGGCGGCGGACGCGCCCTATATGTCGACGATCTGGCATCGGGGCGAGGTGGTGGGCGAGACGACCTCGGGCGGCTGGGGCTACCGGGTCGGGCGGTCGATCGCGCTTGGCATGTTGCGGGCCGATCTGGCGGTGGCGGGGACCGGCGTCGAGGTCGAGATCTATGGCGAGCGGTTCCCGGCGCGGGTCGAGGCGGACCGGCCGCTTTGGGATCCGGCGAATGCGCGGCTGAAGATGTGAACGGCCGGGGGCGCTGCCCCCGGACCCCCGGGATATTTGGCGACAGAAAATGAGGGAGGCGGGTCAGATGGCGGATATTCCGGAGCGGGCGCGGGTGGTGATCATCGGCGGCGGGATTTCGGGCTGTTCGCTGGCCTATCATCTGGCGAAGCTGGGCTGGCGGGACATTGTTCTTCTGGAGCGCAAGCGCCTGACCTCGGGGACGACATGGCATGCGGCGGGGCTGATCGGGCAGCTGCGCGGATCGCAGAACATGACCCGGCTGGCGAAATATTCAGCCGGGCTTTACCGCGAGCTGGAGGCCGAGACCGGTGTGGCGACCGGGATGCGGCAGGTCGGCTCAATCTCGGTCGCGCTGACGGCCGCGCGGCGCGAGGAGCTGTTGCGGAGTGCGACGCTGGCGCGCGCCTTCGGGATCGAGGTGCATGAGATATCGCCGGCCGAGGTTGCGGCGCTTTATCCGCATGTGACGGTCGCGGATGTGGTGGGCGCTGTGCATCTGCCGGGCGACGGCCAGTGCGATCCGGCGAATATTGCCCAGGCGCTGGCCAAGGGCGCGCGGATGAAGGGGGCGCGGATTCTGGAAGGCGTGAAGGTCACGAAGGTGCGCGATGATGGCGCGCGGGTGACCGGGGTGGACTGGGTGTCGGGCGAGGAAAGCGGGTCTGTTAAAGCCGAAATGGTGGTCAATTGCGGCGGCATGTGGGGGCGCGAACTGGCCGGGCGGTCGGGCGTGACCCTGCCGCTGCAGGCCTGCGAGCATTTCTATCTGGTGACCGAGCCGATTGACGGCCTTGGTCACCTGCCGGTGCTGCGGGTGCCGGACGAATGCGCCTATTACAAGTCGGACGCGGGCAAGATGATGCTGGGCGCCTTTGAGCCGGTCGCCAAGCCCTGGGGCATGGCGGGCATCCGCGAGGATTTCGAATTTGACACGCTGCCCGAGGATTGGGACCATTTCGCGCCGATCCTGGAACAGGCGATGAACCGGATGCCCCTGTTCCAGACGGCGGGCATTCACACATTCTTCAACGGGCCGGAAAGCTTTACCCCCGACGATCGTTATTATCTGGGCGAAAGCCCGCGGCTGGGGGGCTACTGGATCGCGGCGGGGTATAATTCCATCGGCATCGTCTCGTCCGGCGGGGCCGGGATGGCGCTGGCGCAATGGATGAATGACGGCGCGCCGCCCTTTGACCTGTGGGAGGTGGATATCCGCCGCGCGCAACCTTTTCAGCGCAACCGCCGCTATCTGAAGGAACGGGTCAGCGAGACTTTGGGTCTGCTTTACGCCGATCACTACCCTTACCGGCAGGTCACGACCGCGCGCGGGGTGCGCCGGTCGCCGATCCATGACCGGCTGAAGGCGCGGGGCGCCGTCTTTGGCGAGGTGGCGGGGTGGGAACGGGCGAACTGGTTCGCGCGGCCGGGGCAGGAACCGGCCTACCTTTATGACTGGCACCGCCAGAACTGGTGGCAGAACCAGCGGGACGAACATCTGGCGGTCCGGACCGGGGTCGGCCTGTTTGACATGACCTCTTTCGGCAAGATCAGGGTCGAGGGGCGTGATGCGCTGGCCTTTCTGCAGCGGGTCTGTGCCTGCGATCTGGATGTGGCGCGGGGGCGGGTCGTCTATGGGCAGATGCTGAACGAACGCGGCGGCATCGAATGCGATCTGACGGTGACGCGGCTGAGCGAGACCGCCTTTCTGCTGGTGGTGCCGGGGGCGACCCTGCAGCGCGATCTGGCCTGGCTGAGGGCGCATCTTGGCGATCGTTTCGCGGTGATCACCGATGTCACCGCGGCCGAGGCGGTGTTCTGCGTCATGGGGCCGAAGGCGCGCGCATTGATGGAACGGGTCAGCCCCGATGACTTTTCGAATGCCGCCTTTCCCTATGGAACCGCGCGCGAGATCGAGGTCGGCATGGGCCTCGCGCGGGCGCACCGGGTGAGTTACGTGGGCGAGCTTGGCTGGGAGATCTATGCGCCCACAGATCAGGCGGCCCATATGTTCGAGGCCCTCCTTGAGGCGGGGGCCGAGGCGGGCGACGGGGTCGGGCTGAGGCTGTGCGGTCTGCATGCGCTGGACAGTTGCCGGATCGAAAAAGCCTATCGGCATTGGGGCCATGACATCACCGATGAGGATCATGTGCTGGAGGCGGGGCTTGGTTTTGCCGTCAGCCGGCGGAAGACCGGCTATATCGGGCGCGATGCGGTCGAGCGGAAACGCGATCAGGGGCTGGTGCGGCGGCTGGTGCAATTCCGGCTGAAAGAGCCGGAACAGAGCCTGTTTCACAACGAGGCCATTCTGCGCGACGGCAAGATCGTGTCGATCCTGACGTCGGGCAATTATGGTCATGCGCTGGGCGCGGCGGTCGGGCTTGGCTATCTGCCCTGTGCCGGGCAGACGGCCGGCGACCTTCTCGCCTCGACCTATGAGATCGAGGTGGCCGGGCGCCGGATCGCGGCCGATATCAGCCTGGCGCCGATGTATGACCCCAAAGCCGAAAGGATGAAGCTATGAGCCTGGCCCGTCGTCATCAGGCCTTTCACGACCTGCATCAGCAGGGCTGTTTCGTCATGCCGAACCCCTGGGATCGCGGGTCGGCGCGGATGATGGCGGGGCTGGGGGCGCAGGCGCTGGCCACCAGTTCGGCCGCCCATGCCTTTGTTCTGGGGCGCGCCGACATGGGCGGGGTCAGCCGGGACGAGGCGCTGGCCCATGCGGCCGATCTTGTGGCGGCGACCGGTCTTCCGGTCAGCGGCGATTTCGAGAATGGCTTTGCCGACGCACCCGAGGATGTTGCCCAAACCATCCGGCTGGCGGCCGAAGCCGGGCTTTCGGGCTGTTCGATCGAAGATACGGTGATGGCGGCGGGCAATCCGGCCTATGAGTTTGCGCTGGCGGTCGACCGAATCAGGGCGGCGGCCTCGGCGGCGCGCGCGCTCGGGCGGCCGTTCGTGCTTTGCGCCCGCGCGGACGGGGTGATGAACGGCAGCTATGATCTGGCCGAGGGCATCCGTCGCCTGCAGGCGTTCGAGGCGGCGGGGGCGGACCTTCTTTATCTGCCGGTGCCGCCCGGACCGGCCGAACTGGCGCAGGTCGTCGCCTCGGTCCGCAAGCCGGTCAACGCGCTGGCGGCGGGGCCGCTTCGGCAGATGAGCGTGGCCGCACTGGCGGCCATGGGGGTGCGGCGCATCTCGCTTGGGTCGATGGTGGCGCGGCTGACCCATGCGGCAATCCGCGATTCGGTGACGGCGATGCTGGGCGAGGGGTCGTTTGCGCCGCTGATGGGCGCGGCACCGGGCAGCGAGATTGACGCGCTGCTGGCAAAGGGGACGGGTCATGAGTGAGGCACGGCGGGCAGGGGGGCGCGAGGCGCGGCGGGCGCTCAGGGCGGCGCCGTTGGCGGACAGTTTGCGCCCGATCCGGGCCGGGCTGTCGGGTGGCCAGTACCGGCCGCTGACCGACGCCGGCATGGCGCGCATCCATCAGGCGGCGCTTGAGGCGCTGGAGGTGATCGGCCTTGGCCAGGCGCCGGCCTCGGGGGTCGAGGTTCTGACGCGCGCGGGCGCCGTGCAGGGCGCGGACGGGCGCATCCGGTTTCCGCGCGCTTTGGTCGAGGACATGCTGGCCATCGCCGCCCGCGACATCACGCTGCACGGCCGCGATCCGCGCCATGACCTGCATCTGTCGGGCAGCCGGGTGCATTTCGGCACGGCAGGCGCCGCCGTCCACATCGTCGATCTGGAACGGAACGACTATCGCGAATCGACGGCGCAGGATCTTTATGATGCGGCACGCCTTACCCATCACCTTGATAACGTTCACTTCTTTCAGCGCGCCATGGTCTGCCGCGACGTTACCGACAATTTCGACATGGATGTGAACACGCTTTACGCCTGCCTGGCGGGCACCACGAAGCATGTGGGCACCTCGTTCAGCGAGCCAGCGCATGTCGCGGGCTGCATGGAGCTGATCCATATGGTGGCGGGCGGCGAGGCGGCCTGGCGGGCGCGGCCGTTCGTGTCGAACTCGAACTGTTTTGTCGTGCCGCCGATGAAGTTCGCCGAGGAAAGCTGCGTGACGATGGAGGCGCTGATCCGCGCGGGCATGCCGGTTCTGCTGCTGTCGGCGGGGCAGGCCGGGGCGACGGCGCCCGCGCCCATTGCGCTGGCGATCACCCAGGCGATGGCCGAATGTCTGGCGGGCGTCGTCTATGTGAACGCCATTGCGCCCGGCCATCCGGCGATCTTCGGCACCTGGCCCTTTGTCAGCGACCTGCGCACCGGCGCCATGTCGGGGGGCAGCGCCGAACAGGCGCTGCTGACCGCCGGTTGCGCGCAGATGCACCGGTTCTACAACCTGCCGGGCGGGGCGGCGGCGGGCATTTCGGATTCGAAACTGCCCGACATGCAGGCCGGCTGGGAACAGGGGATCACCAACGTCCTTGCGGGTCTCTCCGGGCTGAACATGGCTTACGAGGCGGTCGGTATGCATGCCTCGCTTCTGGGATTTTGCTTCGAGAGTCTGATTCTGGGGGACGACATTCTGGGGCAGGTCCTGCGCTGCGTCCGCGGCATCGACGTGACCGAGGATTCGACCAGCATCGAGGCGATGAAGTCCGTCTGTCTGGGCGGGCCGGGCCACTACCTCGGGTCGGACCAGACGCTGGCGCTGATGCAGACGGAATATGTCTATCCGACCGTCGGCAACCGGATGAGCCCGAAGGAATGGGCCGAGGCGGGCAAGCCTGCGCTGCTGGACCGGGCGATCGCCCGCAAGAATGACATCCTTGCCGCGGCGGGCTGTCAGGTTGACCCGGAACTGGACCGGCTGGTCCGCGCCCGGTTCCGCATTCATTTCCGCTGACCCGGGGGGCACATGCATTACGGCTATATCGGTCTGGGCAATCTTGGCGGGCATCTCGCTGCCTCGCTGTTGCGGGCGGGGTTCAGGGTGACGGTCCATGACCGCAATCCCGGCCTGGCCGAACCGCTGGTCGCGGCGGGGGCGGTCTGGGCGGCAAGTGCGGCCGAGGTTGCGGCGGCCGCCGATCATGTGCTGACCTGCCTGCCGTCGCCTGCCGTGTCCGAGGCCGTCCTGCGCGAGATGCTGCCCGCGATGCGACCCGGCGCCAGCTGGATCGAAAACTCAACCCTTGGCCGCGACGACATCCTGCGGCTGGGCGCTGTGGCTGCCGAACGGGGCGTGCGGCTGATGGAATGCCCGGTGACCGGCGGCGTGCATCTGGCGGCGCAGGGAAAGATCACCATGCTGGCGGCGGGCGATGCCGACCTTTTTGACCTGCACCGGCCCGCGTTGCAGGCGATGGGCGACCGGATCTTTCACATGGGCCCGCTTGGTGCCGCCTCGGTCATCAAGGTCATCACCAACATGCTGGCATTCATCCACCTCAAGGCCACGACCGAGGCGCTGATGCTGGCCCGACGCGGCGGTCTTGATCTGGCGCAGGCCTGGCAGGCTATCCGGGCCTCGTCCGGCAATTCCTTTGTACACGAGACCGAGGGCGCACTCATCCTGAACGGGTCTTACGACATCGCCTTTTCGGTTGACCTTGCGCTGAAGGATCTGGGCTTTGCGCTGGCCTTCGGCCGTGAGTTCGGGGTGCCGCTTGACCTTGCGGCGGCGACCGAACAGACCTACGTGGCGGCCCGCGCGGCCTATGGTGGTGCGGCGCAGTCGCCGATGATTGCAAAGCTGCTTGAGGATCTGCTGCAGACCGACCTCAGGGCCCCCGGGTTTCCCGCGCGGCTATAATTGCCGGTAGCGGGCCGAAACCGTCCTTGGATCGCGGGGTGCCGCCCGGTCATCATTGACGCCGACGGCGGGAGAGAGTTCGCTGGCGTGCTGCCAGGGGTTCGGGAATCCTGGTATGCTGGGCAGGGAAAACCCGTGACGGTAGCCGCAAGACCATGACGAATGACGAACTGCTCGGCCTTGTTCGCCGCATCGGTCGCGGTGATTCCGGCGCCATCGAAGACTTCTACAGGGTGATGGAAAAGCCACTCTACAGATTCATCTACTCTAAATTGAACGATCCCTTCCTCTCGGGCGACTTAGTCCATGATGTGTTCCTTGACATCTGGCGCGGTGCGTCCGGCTTTCAGGGCGCGTCGAACGTGAAGACATGGGTTTTTGCGATTGCCTACCGCAAGGTGATGGACGTGTTCAGACGAAATCGCCGGATGGTCGGCGACAGTGACATCCCGGAACGCGAGGACGAGAGTCCCGACGCGGCCTCGTGCCTGATCGCGGCCGAGGAAAGCGCCATTCTGCATCATTGCCTTGGCACGCTGAAGCCAGAGCATCGCAGCGCAATCGAACTGACCTTTCTGGAGGACATGAGCTACCGCGAGGTCGCAACGGTGGTGGGCGTCCCGGAAGGCACAGTGAAAACCCGGGTCTTTCACGCCAAGTCACTGCTGTTGCGTTGCCTGTCGGCGCAGATGAAGGGAAAGGTCGCCCGATGACACAACCAGCCGAACTTCTGCTGCCCTTCTGGGTGAACGGCACCCTCGACCCGGCCGAAAGCGCGATGGTCGAGGCGGCCATCGAGGCTGATCCGGCGCTCGGCGACGAGGCCGGCGTTCTGTCCCGGACGCGCGCCGCGATGCAGGCCGAACATCTCGCCTCGCCGGGGGAATTCGGCCTTGCCCGCCTGAAGCGCGCCATCGCCGAGGAGCAGCGGCAGCCCCGGCCCCGCTGGCATTTGCCGGCCATCGCCGCGTCGGTTGCGGCACTGGTTACGGCCGGCGGCATCTATCTGGTCGCCGGCCCGATGGCCGAGCGGGGCGGACTTTACACCCAGGCCTCGGGCGAACCGGCAAGCCCGTCGATGACGGTCGCCTTCCGGCCCGACGCGACCGAAAAGGAAATCGCGAACCTGCTTCTCAGCCGCGGTCTGGTCATTACCGACGGACCCTCGGCGCTGGGTCTCTACCGGCTTGAACCGGCCGAGGGGGTTGACCTGCAAACTGTCATCCGGGATTTCTCGCCCGGGGGCGGGTTGATTTCGGTGGTCGAGTTTCAGGAATGAGGCAGCGTCTTGCCGGCCTTCTGCGGATCGCCTTGCTGGCGGTCGTGCTTGTCCCCGGTCCGGTCCGGGCTGACGAGGAACCGGCGCCATTCGAAAACCCCGATCCGCCGCCGCCGCCCCCCCCGCCGCCGCCGCCGCCGCACGAGTCCAGTGGCGACCGCATCGGCAACCACCAGATCCGCACCGGCTCGGCAACCGCGCCCAGCGGCTGGCCCGAACTGGTGGTCATGGGTCCGGCGGTCGAGATGGCGCGCGCGCGCGCGGTGATTGTCGAAGCCGGTGGCGACGTGCTGAAAGACCAGGAACTGGGGTCGATCGGGCTTCAGATGATGGTACTGGACCCGGCGGGCAAGTTCAGCCGGGCCGATCTGCGGCGGTCGTTTCAGGCGGCAAAGATCAATGTCTCGGTCGAAGTGAACAGCCTTTTCGGGCTTGCGGGCGCTGCGGGGGACTATGCCGCGCCCATGGTCGGCGCCGTGCCCCCGGCCGACTGCGCGCTGGCGGCACCGGTTCGTATCGGCGTGATCGACGGGCCGGTCGACCGGGCCAGCCCGGGGCTGGCCGGCGTCGTGGTTCACAGCCATTCGGTCCTTGCCCCGGACGAGCGCCCCGCGACGGCCGACCACGGCACCAGCGTTGCGGCGCTGATCGCATCGCCCGGAACGGTGGACGTGCCGGTCGGGCTGGCGGCGGGGGCCGAGCTGTTTTCGGTTGTGGCCTTTGCCAATGACAGCGGCCGCAATGTCGCGCGGATGGATGGCCTGGCCGAAGGGCTCGACTGGCTGGCCGGGCAAGGTGTCGGCATCGTGAACCTGTCGCTTGAGGGTCCGCAAAGTCCGGCTTTGTCGGTGGTCCTGTCGCTGGTCGCGGCGCGGGGCGTGGTTCTGGTGGCGGCTGGCGGCAATGACCGCAGGCAGGAGGTTTCGTTCCCGGCCTCTGACCCCAACGTGCTGGCGATCTCGGCGGTCGATGCGCGCAAGCGTCTGTATCGCGATGCGAACCGGGGCAAGGACATCGACTTCGTCGCACCCGGCGTCGACATTCTGGTCAGCCTCGGCGGCCGCACGGCCTACCGGTCCGGCACGTCCTACGCCGCCGCCGTTGCCACCGGCGTCATCGCCCACAGCCTTGCGCAGGGCATCGCGCCGAGCGCCGACGCCGTCGTCCACGCCCTGCGCCCCACGGCGGAAGATCTCGGCCAGCCGGGTCGAGACACGGCCTATGGCTGGGGTCTGATCAAAATGGCCGGCTGCGCAAAATAATTTGAACCATTTCCCCGCGCCGGACGACGAACATTCAGTGGTGACCAAGCAGCGGGCCGCGTGACTGTCCGGTTCGTAGGGAGACGAGTGCGGGGGTTTTGTCCGCAGGGTGGGTTAAGAATTTCAGGTTTCGCTGCTTTCGCCAGAACGGGTTGGCCGTCGGTGTGTTCGGTGTCGGGTTAGTCAGTTTTTCCGGTGGCCCACATGTGGTCGGCGCGGTTTTCGGGCAACCGGGCAACTGCGTCGGCCACGCCCGTTTGGGTGTCAACCTTCCGCCGCGTGACGCGCGGCGCCGCCTTTCCGGCGGTTGCGCGCGACCTTTTCCCTGTGGTTATATGCCGCCGAAGCGGGCCAGAAGACGCCGGCGCAGGGAGTTGCATTTCATGAAGTGGCTGATCGGCGTGCTGACCGCAGCACTGGTCGTCTGCGGGCTGTCGCATGGCGCGGCGGCGGCCGGGCAGATCGCCCCGCAAGAGGTGATCCGCACCTGGTACGGGCTGACGCTGGACCTTGTCCGTCACACGCCGACCTACACGCCGCCGGTTGCCGCCCGGGCGCTGGCCTATGTCGGCGTGACGACGCACGAGGTTACGGCCTCTGGCCGGGACGACATGGTCTCGCTGGCGGGCCAGTTGAACGGGCTGCAGCCGCTGCCGGGGCGCGAGGCCGGCCAGGTCTATGACGAGGCTCTGGTCCTTCATCAGGCGCTGGGCGGGGTCGTGGCGCAGCTGTTCGCCAACACCGGCCCGACCGGTCAGCGGGCATTGGCCGCCGTGACCGGCAAGCAGGGCGACCGTGTCCGCGCCGGGCTGCCTGCAGATGTCGCGGCCCGCAGCCGGGCTTACGGCGATGCGGTTGCCGCCCATATCCTTGCCTGGGCCGCGACGGATGGCGGCGCCGGGATTGCGAACATGGGCTTTCCGCAAGACTATCCGGCGGCAACCGGCCCCGCTGACTGGGTGCCGACCAACAAGGTCGCGCTGCAGCAAAGCCCGCTTTTGCCCGGCTGGGGCAGAAACCGCACCTTTGCCATGCCGGACGGCGCCACCTGCAGCCTGCCGCCCCCGCCGGCCTACAGCGAGGACAAGGCGTCCGACTTCTATCGTCAGGCGCTGGAAGTCTACGACACCAGCCGCGCCCTGACGGACGAGCAAAAGGCCATCGCACGGTTCTGGGCGGACGATGCGATGCTGTCGCGCACCCCGCCCGGCCATTGGGTCTCAATCGCGCTTCAGGTTCTGGAAAAGGAAAAGGCCGATCCCGCCCGCTACGGCGAGGTTCTGGCCAAGCTTGGCGTCGGGGTCGCCGATGCATTCATCGGCTGCTGGAGCGTGAAATATCAGTACGACCTTCTGCGCCCGCTGACCTATATCCGCCGGGTGATCGACCCCAAATGGGACGCGCTTCTGAACACGCCGCCCTTCCCGGAATATCCGTCCGGCCATTCCACCCAGTCCGGCGCGGCCGCAACCGTCCTGACCGGGCTGTTCGGCGACCGTTACGGGTTTCAGGACACGACGCCCACCACCGACGGCCAGAAGCCCCGCAGTTTCGCCAGCTTCTGGGAGGCCGCGAACGAGGCGGGGATCTCGCGGCTTTACGGCGGGATCCATTTTCGCGCCGCCATCGAACGCGGCCTTGATCAGGGCCGCTGCATCGGCGCCTTTGCCGCCAACCTCAAGACCCGGAGAGAGTGATGCGCATCCTGAAATCGGGTCTGTTCCTGCTGCTTTCGCTTGTCCAGCCGGTCTTCGCCGACGATATGCCGGCCGTCCCCGCCTTTGTCGACGAAACCGCCGGCGCCGGGATCGACCATACATTCACCGGCGAATGGGAGTTCATGGTCGGCGGCGGTGTCGCGACCTTTGACTGCGACGGCGACGGTATGGACGAGATGTTTCTGGCCGGGGGCGAACTGCCCGGCCGGTTCTACCGCAACATCAGCGAAACCGGCGGGCCGCTGAAGTTTGTCGAAACACCCAGCGGGCTTGAGGTTGACAAGGTTTCGGGGGCCTACCCGCTTGACGTTGACAGCGACGGGATCATGGACCTGATCCTGCTGCGGGTCGGCGCGAACATCGCCATGCGCGGTACCGGCGACTGTCACTTTACCGCTGCCAACAAGGACTGGGGCTTTGACGGGGGCGACGGCTGGTCAACCGCGCTGGCAGCAACCTGGGAAAAGGGCGCCAGCTGGCCGACCATCGCCATCGGAAACTACATCGACCGGACCGAGGAATTTTCACCCTGGGGCTCCTGCACCGACAACTGGCTGCACCGCCCCGCCGGGCCGACCGGCTTTGCCCCGCCATATCCGTTGAAACCGTCCTACTGTGCCTTGTCGATGCTGTTCACCGACTGGAACCGGTCCGGCACGCCGTCGCTTCGTGTCTCGAACGATCGGGAATATTACGAAGGCGGGCAGGAACAGCTTTGGCAGCTGACCCCCGGCGCCGACCCCCGCGCCTATACCGCCAAGGAAGGCTGGAAGCCGCTGAAGCTTTGGGGGATGGGAATCGCCAGCTATGACCTCGATAGCGACGGTTTTCCCGACTACTTCCTGACCAGCATGGCCGACAACAAGCTGCAGACACTGGACGGCGAGCCGGAAGGCGCGGCGCCGACCTACAAGGATGTGGCCTTTGCCCGGGGCGCCACCGCCCACCGGCCCTATACCGGCGGCGATCAGCGGCCCTCGACCGGCTGGCATGCGCAGTTTGAGGATGTGAACAACGACGGCTTTGCCGATCTGTTCGTCGCCAAGGGCAACGTCACCGCCATGCCCGACTTTGCGATGAAGGACCCCAACAACCTTTTGCTGCAAAAGCCCGACGGCAGTTTTGTCGAGGCGGGCGACAAGGCCGGCGTGGCCAGCATGGCGATTGCGCGGGGGGCGATGCTGGATGACTTCAACCTGGACGGGCTGATGGATCTGGTGGTCGTGAACCGCAATTCCCCGACCGAGATCTGGCGCAACACCGGCCCGGCCGGCCACTGGATCGGATTGCAGCTGCGCCAGAAGGGCACCAATGCCAACGCCATCGGCAGCTGGATCGAGGTCCGGCTGGGCGACCGGACGATCCGGCGCGAGATCACCGTCGGTGGCGGCCATGCCAGCGGACAGGCCGGCTGGTGGCACTTCGGACTGGGCGCGCTGGACAAGGCCGAGGTCCGGGTGATCTGGCCCGACGGCTCGGGCGAGGATTGGGCGAGCCTCAAGGCCGACGAATTCTATGTGCTGACCAGGAATGCCAAACCCTGATTCGGGCGGGGTCTAACCCTGATCCGGGCCGGAACCGAGCCTGATTTCCGGCCCGCCTGCCGCAGCGGCGTCGGCGGCGTCATGGGTGGCCAGCAGCGCCGGAATGCCGCGCGCGGCGATATGGGCGAAGACAAAGCCGCGGATTTCGGACCGGAGTTCCGTGTCCAGCTTTGAAAACGGCTCGTCCAGCAACAGGGCCCCCGGCCGCGCCAACAGCGCCCGCATCAGCGCGACGCGGGCCTTTTGCCCGCCCGACAGGGTCGCCGGATCGCGGTCGGCAAAGCCCTGCAGTCCGGCCTGCACCAATGCTTCCTCGACCGCCGCCTGCCGCGCCGCCCGGCCGCGCAGCCCCGGCCCCAGACCAAAGGCCAGATTCTGCCCGACCGACAGATGCGGAAACAGCGCCGGATCCTGAAACAGCATGCCGATGCCCCGCGCCTCGGCCGGAAGGGCGGTCAGATCGCGCCCGGCCAGCAGCACCTGCCCCGCCGCACTGAAATCGCGGCCAAGATGACCGCCGACGAAGTCCAGCAGCGTCGACTTGCCGCTTCCCGACGCCCCCATGACCGTCGCAATCTGGCCCGGCGCCACATCCAGCGACAGTGCCGGAAACAGCGGCCGGGCACTGCCCCGGGCGGTCAGGCTGATCTGGCGCAGCGAAAGCATCCTAACCTTGCCCCCTCGGACCGCGACGGTTCCGCCAGACCAGCGCCGGCAGCGCCAGCGCCGCGCCGTAGACCAGCAGCGGCAGTGCCGATTGCAGCGCCGCATACAGCCCGGTCAACCGCCGGTCCCCGCCCGAGGCCAGCGTCACCGCCTCGGTCGTCAGCGTCGCCATGCGCCCGGCGCCCAGCACCAGCGTCGGCAGATACTGCGCCACCGACACGGCGAAACCGATCGCCGCGGCGGTCGCCAGCGGCCCGAGCAGCAGCGGCAGGCGCACCGCGATCAGCCGCCGCCCTGGCCCGGCACCCAGCGAGGCCGCGCTGCGGATCAGACAGGGATCGGTGGCGCGCCAGGCTTCGGACAGGGCCAGCATGACATAGGGAAAGACGAAGATCACATGCGCCCAGATCACCGCAACCGGCCCGGCAGCAAGCCCCAGCCGCAGGGCGGCGATGTGCAGGCCGAACAGAAAGGCGGGTTGCGGCACCAGCAGCGGCAGATAGATCAGCGCCTCGGCCCATCGTGCCCGGGCATAGCGGCCCCGCGCCTCACCCTCCAGCCAGAGGATGGCGACCAGCAGCGAACTGAACGTCGCGGGCAGGGCGATCGCCAGACTGCGCCAAAGCGCGCCGCCCCAGCCAGCGTCCGGCGCCAGCCAAAGGCGCAGGGTCCAGCGGTCAGGCAGGTTGGCCGGAAAGGTCCAGTGGTCGGCCAGCGACCAGACGATCAGCGCCGCCAATGACATGAGGCCGCCCCCGATCAGCCCGCCCGCCAGCCCGGCGCCCAAAGGCAGCGCGACCGCCGGGTGCCGCCGCCAGCCGGTCGCCAGCCGCCGGTGACTGGCAAGGGCCACCAGCCGCTCGGCCAGCGCCCAAAGACCGATCCCGCCCGCGACCAGCGCGCCTTGCAGCAATGCCGCCGCGGCGGCGGGCGCGAACAGCCCAAGATCGCCCGACTGGAACCAGCGGGTCATGGCGACGGCCAGCGGCGGCGGGTTCGACGGGCCAAGCAGGATTGCCATGTCGACCGTCGACAGCGAAAAGGCCAGCACCACATAGACCGGCAACCGGATCAGCCGGTAAAGCGCCGGGCCGATGATCCAGACCCAGCAGTCCCAGGGCGCGTATCCCAGCGCGCGACCCGTCGCCATCCGCCGGCCGACGGGGATCTGACCAAGGGCCGCCAGCATGACCAGCAGCAGAAACGGCAGCTCCTTCAGCACCAGCCCGGCAATCAGCGTCAGGCCCGCCGCGTCATGGGGCACCGTCACGTCGGGCGGCACCTGCCAGCCGGTCAGGCCGGGACTGACGATCCGGGCCAGCCAGCCCGACGGCGCCAGCAGAAAGGCCAGCCCCACCGCCATCGCCGCATGCGGCGCCGCCAGAAGTGGCGCAAGCCACGCGGCGATCCGCCCCGCCCCGCCCCGCTGCACCAGTTGCCCGGCCAAGGCGAAGGCCGCCCAAAGCGCCAGCCCCGTCGCCGCAAACCCGGTCCAGAGCGTCAGAAGAACGCTGCGGCCCACGCCGGGCAGGCCCGCCAGCCGCACCCAGCCCGGGCGATCCGACAGCCCGGGCAAAAGCCCGAACGCCGCCCGCGCCGTCTCGGCCAGACCCGCCGCGATCGGCCCGATCAGGCCAAGCCCGACCAGCAGCAGAACCGTCGCGCGCAGGGCCCGTCCGTCGTTTGCCATCATTCCGTATAGCGCTTTGCCCATTCGTCCGTCAGCCGCTGCATCCAGCTTGGATGCGGCTCGATCAGGGTCGGACCAAGATCGCCGGGTGCGGGCAGCGCGGCCGAGGCCGGCAGGGCGTCGAAGGCCTGTCTGTCGGCCGCCTCCAGCCGCGCCATGTCCAGAACCGAATAGCTGCCCAGAACCCGGATGTCCTGCGCCCGCGCCTGGGTTTCGGGGGCCAGCAGGAAGTTCGCGACAACCATTGCGCCTGCCTTGTGGGCGGCGTTGAAGGGGATCGCCACGAAACTGACATTGCCGATCGACCCGGCCCTGGGCCCGTAGGTCCGCACACTGTCAGGCAGCAGCCCCTTTTCGACCGCCGCTGCCGCTGCCGCCGGATCGAAGGCCATGCCGAAATCAACCTCGCCATCGCTCAGCATCTGCTGCAGGACGCTTTCGTTTTCGGGGAATGTCTCGCCGCCATGCCAAAGGTTGGGGCGCAGCGCGTCGTACCAGGCCCAAAGCGGCTCTGTTGCGGCCGAAAACGCCGCATCCGTCGCCTCGGACTGCAGGACGGACGGGTCGGGCGCCAGCTCGACCAGCGCCTGTTTCAGGAAGGTCGCGCCCATGAAATTCTGCACGGCCGGATGGGTGAACCGGCCCGGATGTGCCCGCGCCCAGTCAAGCAGGCCCGCCGCCGACCGGGGCGGATCGGTGACGCGGGCGCTGTCATAGGAATAGACGAATTTCGCCAGCCGCCAGGGCACCTCATAGCCTTCGGTCGGGATGGTGAAGTCCACCGTCGCGGCCGAGCCGGGCGACAGGTCAAGATACTTCGCATTCGGAAGCTGCGGCAGGACCGGCCCGGACAGAAGGCCCGCCTCCTTCATCGACTGGAAATTCGCGCCGTTGATCCAGATCAGATCGACCGACCCGCCTTCGGTCTGGCCGGCCGCCTTTTCCGCCACAACCCGGGCAACCGCCTCGGCCGTATCGGTCAGCTTGACCTGCTCGACATGCACGCCGTAGGCCGCGCTCAGTTCCTGATCCGCCCAGGCGATGAAATCATTGGTGCGCGGATCACCGCCCCAGGCGTTGAAATAGACGGTCTGCCCGCGCGCGGCTGCCAGGGTCTCATCCCAGCTTTCGGCCATGGCCGGGGGCGCCGCCAGCAGCAGGGTCATGGCCAGGGACAATCGTTTCATTCGGTGCTCCGCTTGTCATTCATCGGGTCAAAGGCGTGCCAGCCGGCGTGCCAGCGCAGGCCGGTGGTGAAAAAGCAAAGGGCGGCGTAGATCAGCGCCAGCGGCACGAAGGCCGCGGGCCAAAGGCAGATCGCGACGAACAGCGCGATCGTCTCGGCGCCCTCGGTCAGACCGCCGAGGTAGTAGATGCCCTTGGCCGGATAGTCGGCCGCCGTGCGCCCGGTCTTGGCGGCGATGGCGGCAAAGGCCAGAAAGCTTGAACCGGTGCCGACGAAGGCGGTGATCAGCGCCGCCGCGGCCAGCGCATTCGCATCGGGGTCGGCCAGCGCAAAGCCCAGGGGGACGAGCGCGTAAAAGAGAAAATCGGCAGCAATGTCCAGAAAGGCCCCCCGGTCTGTCGGTCCGGTCAGTCGCGCCACCGCCCCGTCCAGCCCGTCCAGCAGACGGTTGGCCAGAATGGCGATCAGGGCGGCGTTGAACCAGCCGGCCGCCAGCAGCGGCAGCGCCAGAAGCCCGCAGCCAAAACCCGCCAGCGTGATCTGATCCGCGCCGACGCCCAGCGCGACAAGCCGCCCGGCGGGCCGGAACAGAGCCGCTTTTTGCAGCGGCAGAAGGTGACGGTCGATCATCGCCTAGCCCCGCCGCCAGTCGTGGAACCGCCGCACCAGCGCCAGAAGACGCGGGTTGACATGGGCCTTGCGCCAGACGCCGGCGGCATATTTGTTGGCCTCGGCAAAGGTCGGATAGGCATGGACCGTGCCCAGAATCTTGCCCAGCCCCAGCCCGTGCCGCATCGCCAGGGTGAATTCGGCGATCAGCTCGCCCGCATGTTCGCCGACGATCGTGGCCCCCAGAATCCGGTCGCGCCCCGGGACGGTCAACACCTTGACGAAGCCCCGGGCCGCGCTGTCGGTCAGTGCCCGGTCCAGATCGTCGATGCCATAGCGCGTCACCTCAAAGGCGATGGACCGGGCGCGCGCCTCGGCCTCGGTCAGGCCGACGCGGGCAATCTCGGGGTCAAGAAAGGTGACGGCGGGCAGGGCGCGGTAGTCAGCGCGAAAGCGGCGGAACTGGCCGAAGAGCGCGTTCACCGTCGCAAACCAGGCCTGATGCGCCGCCGCATGGGTCAGCTGATAGGGCCCGGCCACATCGCCTGCCGCGTAGATATTGGGGAAAAGCGTCTCGAGATAGTCGTTCGTCTCGACCACGCGGCCGGGGCGGATGCCCAGCTCCTCAAGGCCGAAACCGGTCAGCCGCGCCGTCCGCCCGACCGCGATCAACAGATCGTCAAACCCCAGCCGCCGTTTGCCGCCCGGCCCGTCGACCTCGATCCACTTCGCCCCGGCGTCAGCCCCGCAGGCCAGCGCCCGGTGGCCGGTCAGAACCTCGACCCCGTCTTCGGCCAGCCGCGACAGGGCAAAGGCCGCCACATCCTCATCCTCGCGCGCCAGGACCCGGGGGGCCATCTCGACGATGGTGACGGCGACGCCCAGCCGCGCAAAGGCCTGTGCCAGTTCGCAGCCGATCGGCCCGCCGCCCAGAATGACCAGCCGCCCCGGCGCAGCATCCCGCGCGGCAAAGCTTTCCCACAATGTGTCCGAGGTCAGATAGCCCGTCTGGTCCAGCCCCGGCAGCGGCGGCACGATGGGCGCGGCGCCGGTCGCAAGAATGATCGCCCGGCTGGTCAGCCGGACCTCGGCGCCGTCCGTGGCCGTGACCGTGACCGTCCAGGGATCAACGATCCGGGCCCGGCCCTGCAGAACCTCGACCCCCAGCCCGGTGTAACGTTCGACCGAATCATGCGGCGCAATCGCGGCAATCACCGCGCCGATGCGCCGGAAGATCGCCGGAAAGTCGATCGCGGGCTGTTGGTTGGGCAGGCCGTAGGACCCGGCGTGGCGCATTTCATGGGCGATCCGGGCCGACTTGATCAGCGCTTTCGACGGCACGCAGCCATAGTTCAGACAGTCGCCGCCCATCGCGCCGGCCTCGACCAGCGTCACCTTGGCCTGCGCCGCCGCGGCGATATAGGATGACACCAGGCCCGCCGCCCCACCCCCGATGACGATCAGGTTGCGGTCAAAGCTTTTGGGCCGGTTCCAGCCGGAATAGACCCGCTTTTGCCGCAGAAATCCGATCAGCGCCCGCGCCGCCCAGGGAAAGATCGCAAGCAGCAGGAACGACGCCAGAAGCCCCGGCGACAGGATGCCGGCCAGGCTGGTCAGCCCCGCCAGCCGGGTTCCGGCATTCACATAGACCGCCGCCCCGGCCAGCATGCCGATCTGGCTGACCAGGTAGAAGGTGCGGGTCCGGATCGGTGTCAGGGCCATCACCAGATTGATGACGAAAAACGGGATGACCGGGATCAGCCGCAGCGAGAACAGATAGAAGGCGCCGTCGCGGGCGATGCCGTCGCTGACTGCGCGCAGCCGCGCGCCAAAGCGCGCCGCAACCCAGTCGCGCAGGATCAGCCGGGCCGCCAGAAAGGCCAGCGTCGCCCCGGTCGCCGCCGCGAAAGACGAAATCGCCAGCCCGGTCCAGAAGCCGAACAGCGCCCCGGCCCCGATCGTCATCCAAAGCGCCACCGGCAGCGACAGGGCGGTGACCACCACATAGGCCAGGAAATAAAGCGCCGCGACCAGCAGGGGATGCGCCGCCCGCGCGCCCTCGAGCCGTGCCAGCATCGCCCGCAACCCGGCCAGATCCCGGACCTCGGGACCGAAAAGCGCGAACAGCAGCGCGCCCGCCAGCAGAATCAGCACAAGGGTCAGGGGTCGTTTCACGCGCGGCGGCCTTTGTTGGCGGACTGTCGCCCCTTTATGGGCGGCGCGCCGGGCAAGGCCAAGCCGAATGCGGCGGCCTATCCAACTCGTGATCGGGCGCGATCAGGCGGCGCTTCAGCCCTGCGGGCGTCGCGGGGTCGTCATTCGGCCGCACAGTCGGCCCATCACCACGGCCCGCCCGAACGAGGTTGCGGCGACCGCGCGGGCGGCCTCGCGCGCGGCACCGATCGCGGCGATGCGCGCCTCGAGCAGGGCGCGGGCCTGTTCGGCCAGCAGGACATGGCGGTCAAGCGCCCGCAAGGCCGGGACGTCCGGCGCCCGCAGCACCGCCTCGGCCTCGCGCGCGAGGTCGGCCTCAAGCCGGTCGCGCGCGTCCACCGTCCGGGCAAGCCGCGCGGAAACCGCCGACAGGGCCGCCAGATCGGCGTCGCGCCGGACGCCCGAGATGGCCTGAAGTGCCGTCATCCGGCGGTGCAATGCGGCGCGATCCATCCTCAGACCCCCCGTCTTTCGCGGGCCCGCTTGCGCATCCGTTCCGCATAACGGACGGCCGCCGCCACCGGTGCGTAATGTTCGGGCCTGATCTCGCGGCCGACCTCGATCGTCGCATAAAGCGCCCGCGCGGTCGGCGGGTCAGAGTGGATCGGCACGCCGGCCGTCGCCGCCGCCTCGCGGATGCGGGCGGCGATCTCGTCGGTGCCCTTGGCCAGACAGACCGGCGCCCGGCCGTCGCGGCGGTTCCATTTCAGCGCCACGGCGTAGTGGGTCGGGTTGACGACGACGACATCGGCCCTGGGCACATCGGCCAGCATGCGGTTCATGGCGATCGCCTGCGCCCGCTGGCGGCGCTGGCCCTTCATATGGGGGTCGCCCTCGGACTGGCGGTACTCGTCCATCATCTCTTGCCGGGTCATGCGGTTGCGGCGGCGAAACTCGAACTGTTGCCAGCCGAAGTCCGCCATCCCGACGATCAGGGCGACCAGCGTCCCCAGGATCAGAAACTCGACCAGTATCGCGCCCAGTTCGGCCACCGCCGTCAGCCCGTCCCCCTGCAACGTCAGAAGGACGCGCGGCAGGCGGCTGGTCAGGAACCAGCCGAGCAGCAGCCCGATCGCCAGAAGTTTCACCGTGCTTTTGGCAAACTCGAACAGGCCGGTGCGGCCGAATTTCTGCTTTGCACTGGCAAACGGGTCGATCCGGCCAAGCTTCGGGGCCAGCTTTTCCCCGGAAAAGACCAGCCCGCGCTGGGCCAGCAGGACTGTCAGCGCCGCAAGGCCGGGCAGCAGCAGAAAGGGCATAAACGGCAGGACCAACTGCCCGATCCAGCCCCCCAGCGCCGAACGGTCGGTCAGAACCTGCCCGCCCCCCGGCCGGCCGATCTGGCCCAAAAACGCCTCGGCCCGGTTGCCGAAGGTCAAAAGGCGGCCCTGACCCAGGGCCATCACCGCGCCCAGAAGGCCCACAAACCCCGCGGCCATCGTCAGGTCGGGCGAGCGCGGAATGTCGCCGCGGGCACGGGCATCGTCGAGTTTTTTCTGGGATGGTTCGTGGTCGCGGCCTTCGTCGTCCTCGCTCATCTCGGCACCGTGAACGGGTCGGCGATCAGCGGGGCGAAGGTCGCCTGCCAGACGCCCAGCATCAGCGGCGCGGTGATCGCCAGCAGGATCAGCGCCCCGGCAGTCAGCGCCGGCGCCCCGATGAACGACACCATCAGCGCGGGCATCGCGCGGTTCATCACCCCAAGTGCCACGTTGTAAAGCAGGGCGGCGATGACAAAGGGCGCCGCCAGCCGGAAGGCCAGCGCAAAGGCCTGCAACACATGGCCAAGCGCCCAGTCACGGACCAGCCCGGCGCCCGGAATGGCCCCCGGCGGCAGGGCGTCGTATGACAGGATCAGCGCGCGGGCCAGCTGGACATGCAGTCCCGACAGAGCCCCGAGGCACAGCACCGCCATCGTCAGAAGATGCGACATCGCGGGCATCGGCTCGCCCGCCGTGCCCAGCATCTGCGACAGCGACCCCGACTGGGCCGCGAGCCCCCCGGCAATCTCGACCGCCATGACGCCGAGCCGCAGCACAAACCCCAGCGCGAGGCCGTTCAGCGTCTCGGCACAAAGCCAGACGGCATAGCCCGCGATCCCGCCAGCCGGGGCGGCGATCCTGGTCGCAACGGCTGGTGCCACGATGGCGGTAAAGGCCAGTGCCAGCGCCAGACGTATGCGCGGCGGCACGATCTGTTCGCCGAACGCGGGCATCAGCGCCATGACGGCGCCGATCCGCAGAAACACCAGGCCCGCGCCGATCAGCGGACCGCGGGCCATCTCGAACGCCGAAAGCAAAAGTTCGTTCACAGCGTCACCAGCCCGACAATCGCCGGTCTGGCCTCGGCGCCGACCTCCTCATAGGACAGGACCGGCGTGGTCAGACCCTTGGCGCCCAGCGCGGTTTTCAGGAAGCGGCGGCGACGGCCCGAGGTGATCAGCGCCGGGAAGACGCCCTTTTCCCCCGCCCGCGCCACCTTTTCCGCGACATTGGCCGCCAGCCGGTTGAACTTTTCCGGCGGCAGGGCCACGTCCAGCGCCCCGCGCTCGCCCTCGATCTGATGGGTACGGAAGGTTTCCTCCCATTCCGGGGCCAGTTGCAGCAGCGGCAGCGTGCCGTCGCCGCGCCTGAGTTCGGCGACCAGCTGAAAGCCCAGCCGCCGGCGGACATGTTCGCAGACCAGTTCCGGCCCGGGCAGGTTCCGCGCCTCGGCGATCGATTCCAGGATCAGTGGCAGGTTGCGGATGGAAATCCGCTCCTCGAGCAGCAGGCGGAGGACCGCCAGCAACAGATCGACCGGCACCTTGTCGGGGATCAGCTCGTCGAACAGCCGCTTGTTGCCCTCGGCCCGGACCGGATCAGAGAGGCTGGTGCATTCTTCCAGCAGCCGCCGCAGACCTTTCAGCGTCAGAAGCCGGGCGAAGTTGCGCTTGACCACCTCCAGCAGATGGGTTGCCAGCACCTCGGTCGGGCCCACAACCGTCAGGCCCGACAGGATCGCCTCTTCCTGGCGGTCGGCGGGGATCCAGCGCGCGGGCGCCCCGTAAACCGGTTCGCGGACGTCGCCGCCGGGCGGAATCCCCGCATCATCGCCGGACAGAAGCGCCATCACCTGTTCGGGATGGATCCGGTCGCGCGCCTGTTCGACGCCCTGAATCCTGATCCGGTACATGCCCGGTTCCAGCGTCGAATCGTCGGTCAGGCGAATCTCGGGCAGGATCAGGCCATAGGTCATGGCGACATGGCTGCGCATGTTGGCGATGCGGGCGTCGAGGCCGGTCGCCGGGTCAAGGACCATCGCCACAAGGTTCGGGCTGAATTCGACATGGATATCGTCCAGGTCCAGCAGGTCGCCCATCGACTTGCGGCGCGGCGGTTCGGGCAGGGCGGCAGCGGCGCCCGGCAGGGCCGCCGCCTCGCGCGCCGTCTCGGTCGTCTGGCGGCGCCAGGCGATGGTGCCAAGGATCACCGAGCCGGCCATGAAGGGCGCGAACGGCAGGCCCGGGACCAGCGCGAACAGGCCCATCAGCAGCGCGACCGTGCCGAGGGCGCGCGGATGGCGGCCAAGCTGGCGCAGGATGTCCTTGTCGGCCGCGCCGCTGGTCCCGCCCCGCGACAGCAGCAGCGCCGAGGCGATCGAAATGATGACCGCCGGAATTTGCGTGACCAGCCCGTCGCCGACCGTCAGGATCGCATAGGTCTCAAGCGCGCGGTCGACCGGCATGTGATGGACGCCGACGCCGATTGCCAGCCCGACGATCAGGTTCAGCATGGTGATCATCAGGCCCGCGACCGCGTCGCCCTTGACGAACTTCGACGCCCCGTCGAGCGACCCGAAAAACGTCGTCTCGGCCTGTTCGCGTTCGCGCCGGGCCTTGGCCTCGGCATGGTCGATGGCGCCCGCGTTCATGTCGGCGTCGATGGCCAGCTGCCGCCCCGGCATCCCGTCCAGCGCGAACCGCGCGCCGACCTCGGCCATGCGGCCCGCGCCCTTGGTGATGACGATGAAATTCACGATCATCAGGACCCCGAACACCACCAGCCCGATCAGGATCGACCCCGACATGATGAACATGGCAAAGCCCTCGATCACCTCGCCCGCCGCCGCCGTCCCGGTATGGCCCTGGCCGATGATCAGCTTGGTGGACGAGACGTTCAGCGCCAGCCGCAGCATCAGCGAGGCCAGAAGGATGGTCGGAAAGGCCGAGAAATCCAGCGGCCGTTCGATGAAGAGCGTCAGGGTAAAGATCAGGATCGCCATCGCGAACGAGGTCGCAAGCCCGATGTCCAGCACCCAGGACGGCATCGGCAGGATCATCATCGCGATGATCGCCATCATCGCCAGCGCCAGAAGCACGGTCGGGTGGAAAAGACCGGCGCGCGTCAGGGTCATTCGATGGCCACCGGCGGCTCTGCCGTCGGTCCGGCGGCCGGGACGGCCGGTCCGATCAGCATGATCCCGGCGCCATTGCCGACCGGGACCAGCGAGCCGAGCGTCGCCCCGCCGCCGGACTGCAGCAGCGGATAGTTGTTGACCCTGGGCATGACCGGGCCTTGCCCGCCATAGGCCGCCAGCACGATGTCCGGGATCACCGGAATCTCGCCGCCGCCCTCGTCCAGAAGCCCCTTGCGGAACCGGCTGAACCGCGCCGCATAGCCTTGGGCAAACTCGGGGTTGCGCGAGTGATAGGCGCCCGCTGCCCCCTCCCACGTGCCCTGTTCGGCGTAAAGGTCGCGCAGAAATTGCGCGGCATAGCGGGCGTTGACCAGCGGGTCGAACATCTGTTCGATCGAGGTGAAATGTTCGCCGTGCCATTTGTAATTGATCTGAAAGCAGCCGACATCAAAGCTGCGGGCGCCGCGCGCATATTCCTTTTGCGCATAGGCCAGCGCCTCGTCGCGGCTGTCGAACCAGTGACCGGCGCCTTCCATATTCACCGTCCAGGGCCAGGGGCGAAAGGCGGCGCCGCGTTTGCGGCCGGTCTCGTTCAGCGAGATGGCGGTCAGCACCGACAGGGGCACGCCCTCCAGTCGCGAAGCCTCTTGCGCGGCGAATTCGCAGATGGCGGCGGGGTCGCCGGTGGCATCGGGCAGTGGCATCGCTGCGGGGTCAGCGGCCATATCGGCGGGGCCGGTCGCGGCCAAGGCGCCACCGGCGCAGGTCACCGCCGTCAGGGCAGCGGCCAGCCAGAGGCTCGCCTTCAGTTCAAAGGCCATTCCGACCCCTCCCGCAATTCTTGCTGTGACCGACCCTAAGAGCGGCAGGTTTAGATTTGGTAAGCGGGTTCAGTTGCCCGGGGCGGGTTCCGCGGACGGATCGGCCAGAAGCCCGGCCAAAGCCGCGCGGAACTGCCCCGACCCGGCCAGGAGGGCGCGACTTCCGGCCAGCGAGGGTCCGGGCGTCTCACCCGGGTCTTTCGGCGCCGCGCCAAGCCCGAGCTGGTCGATCGTTCCGGCCAGCGCGTCCGAGGCCGCTGCGCCGGCAAGGTCGCCCCCCCGCCAGGCCTCGTTCGCGGCCGCCTCTGTGTCGCCCAGAGCGGCAAGAACCTTGGCCGCCCCGGCATGGTCGCCCTGCAGCGCCAGCGCGCGGGCGCGGATCCGCTGCGCCCCGGGCGTTGCGACGCCTTCGGTCAGGCGCAGGGCCCCGGCCGCGTCAAAGGCCGACAGCGCGGCCCCGGCCAGTGCCGTGCGCCCGCGTTCGGTCTCGCCGGGCGGGCCGGTCAGCAGATCCTGCACCTCGGTCGTGAAGCCCAGGCCCGCCATCCGCTCGGCCAGCGCCAGCCGCAGGTCGGTGTCGGGGCCGATTCGTGCCAGAAGCGGACGTTGGGCAAAGAAATTGCCGACGAACGCCTCGTCGCTGTCGGCCTGCACGAGATCGCCGAACAACGACCGCGCCGTGTCGGTGACCGCACTGTCGCCGGCCGCCGCCGACCAGTCGTGAAACCGGGCAAAGGCTGTGGAAAGATCGCCCGAGGCGGCGCGGGCCAGAATTTCCAGCCGGATCAACTCGTTCGCGTCGTCGGACAACCGATGCTCGAACGCGAGCGCCGTCATCGCGTCGGCAAGCCCGGCGGGTACAGGCTGTCCGGCGGCCAGCCGCGACCGGATGGTCCGGACCAGCGCCTCGGATGAAATCGGGTCGGTCCCCTCGGCCAGGCCGTCAAGCGCCGCCTGCGCCTTGTCCGTCTGGCCACGTCCCATCGCGATCCCGGCATCCATCATCGCGATGGTGCGATCTTCGGCGGGATTGCCGCGCGCCGTCGCATCGCGCACGATCCTGGCGGCATCAACCTCGTTGGCGCCGATCAGCCGGTCGGACAGGCGCGGACCGATCTGTCCGCGCAGGTGCGGCGGAAGGCCCGCGAAGGTGCGCAGGATGGTCGCGACATTGGGCGCGTCGCCCGCCGGTCCGTCGGTGGCGAGAAAGGCCCAGAGTGCCGCTTCGGTGTCGCAGCCCGCGAAGCCTGCCAGCGGGTCGTTCTTCGGGACCGGCCGGTCGTCAAGGATCAGGCCCATCGCCCGCTCGGCCGCCAGATCGCCGTCCGGGACGTTGAACGAGGCCAGCACCTGCCGGGCCTCGGCGCCCATGCCGAAGTAAAGATAAAGCCTTGCCAGCCGTTCGACCGCAGGCAGGTCGGGACGGTCGAATTCCCCGGTCAGCCGTCCGCGTGCCTCGGTCAGCTGGACCATCGGCGGCCGGTCGTCGCCCCAATGCATCAGGTCGAAGTCGGCCCTGGGCGGGCAGTCCTCGCCATCGCCGGTCATGTGGCGCATGACCGGATTTTCGCGGCCATCGCGGTCCATCGACGTCTCGGCGTGAAAGGCGACCTCGGCGGCGTCTGCATCAGCCTCGGGGGAAGCGGCGGCGACAGCGGCGGGGGGGGCGGCTGTTCCGGGCAGGCCGGCGGGGGCGCCGGGAAGCTCGGCCGCGACCTCGGCCAGCCCCTGCGAGGCGGCGCGCGCGACCTGCCGGGTCAGCTCGTCCTCGACGGCCAGTATGCCGGGATCAGGCAAGGGCGGCAGCAAGGGCTGCGCGACCGGCGCGGGGCCGGTGTCGAGCGGCAGGACGACAGTGGCTGCCGTCGCCGGGGCCGCCTCGTCGAGGGGGGGCACCGGCTGATCGGGTGCCGTCGGGGCGGCGCTTTCCGCGCCTGCGTGCGTGCCTGTTGCCGCAGGTTCGCCCCGGGGCAAAACCTCGCGCCAGTAGATCGGCAGGCTGGCGGCGCGGTTGCCTTCGGCGTTGAAGCTGAGCGTGGCGCCGACGGCGGCCTTCGGCGCGGCTTCGGGCGGCCCGTGCGGCGGCGAGGGCACCCTCGCCGGGACGAGCGACCTCTCAAAGGGCGAATCCGCGGGCGCGGGCCCGTCAAAGACGTCGATCACCGTCTGTCCGGCCGCCGTCGCAAAGGCCTGCGCATGCCTGTCGTCGCCGACGTCAAGGATCAGCTGACCCCCGGACCCGACCGTCAGGCCCTGAACCCGGTCACGGGTGATCTGATCGAAGACATGGGCCAGATCCGGTTCTGCCTTCGGATCGTCGACCGTCAGCACATAATCCGCACCGCTGCGTCCCAGTTGCCAGCCGACACCGGGGCCGAGATCGACCACGATCCGGGTGAAATCACCATGTTCGCCAGCCCGGACCCGCACCGGCCGTGCGACAGCGCCGCCCGCCGTCAGGGCGACCAGCGCCGCCAGCATCAGCGCGCGAGGGCGCTTCATGCCGCATCGGCCTTGACGGTCTTCAACGCCTCTTCGAGCGCCGTAAAGCTGGGCCGGTGCTGGTGCGGCGTGTTCTGGCGCCCGACCTCGATACAGATGTTCGGCGGATGGCGGTGAAGGTTGGCCACCAGCACTTCGCGCACCAGTTTCGCAAACTGGCCGTCTTCCTCGACCACGGATTTCACCTTGGACGCAAAGGGGCCGACCAGCCCGTAGGCCATGAAAACCCCCATGAATGTCCCGACAAGCGCCGAACCGATCATGCCGCCAAGGATCTCGGGCGGCTGGTCGATCGAGCCCATGGTCTTGATGACGCCGAGAACGGCGGCGACGATCCCGAGCGCGGGCATGCCGTCGGCGATCGACTGCAGGGCGTGGCTGGAATGCATTGCATGGTGGTGGTTGGCCTCGAGCTGCTTTTCCAGAACCTCTTCCACCTGATGCGGGTCGTCATAGTTCATCGAGGCGGCCCGCAGCGTGTCGCAGATCAGGTCAACGATGTCATGGTCATGGGCGATCTTCGGATATTTGTTGAAGATCGAGGAATCATGCGGGTTTTCAATATGTTCCTCAAGCCCGACCGGATTGGACTTGGCCAGCCGGATCAGTTCGAACAACAGGCACAGCAGGTCGCGGTAGTCCGGTGCCTTCCATTTGACGCCCTTGAAGACCTTGCCCACGTCCTTCAGCGTCTTCTTGACCGAGGCGCCGTCGTTGGCGACGACAAAGGCACCCGCCGCCGCGCCGCCGATCATGATCATTTCCCAGGGCGCGGCCTCGAGCACGATGTCAAGTTTGCCGCCGTGCAGCATGTAGCCGCCGAACACCATGACGAAGATGATCACGATGCCGATGAATGCGACCATGGTGGGATGTGCTCCGTTGGTGTTGCGTCCGGGGGGATATTGGCCGCAGCCGGTTAAATTTCCGTCTGCGTTGTCAGGCCTTCGGTCGGATCAGGATTTCGGTGCCGCCGCATTGCGACCCGCCATCAGGACGCTGATCGCATAGGCCTTGTCCGGTGCCAGGCCTGCCATGACCGTCGCAGCCGCCTCGGGGCGCATTTCGGCCAGAAAACCCGCGGCAAAATCCGGGTCCATCTCGCCGAACAGCCGCGCGGCATCCTTGGGCTTCATCGCCTCGTACATGGCGACCAGTTTCGAGACATCCTTTTCGGCGGCCTTGTCGGCAAGGGCCAGGGTTTCGGCCAGCTTGCCCTCGGCGGTCTGAAGGGCGGCGATCTTCTTGTCGATCTCGGTGCGCGCGATCTCAAGCGCGCGGGCCTGACCGGCGGCCTTTGCCTCTTGCGCGGCCAGCCGTTCTTCGCGCTCTTTCAGCGACGAAAGCAGCGCTGCAGTACCGGCGTCCGGGGTGCAACTGCCGCCCTCGGCCAGCGCGGGCGTCTCTGCCGCCCCCTCGGCCGATGGCTCGGGCCTGGGGTCCGCCGCTGACGCCGTTTCGGCCATGGCGCGGCTGACACCATCGCCAAGCCGGATCAGGCCGGAAAGGCAAAGGAACATCGCCAGATAGAACAGCCCCCGCCGCCGCGGCCTTGGTCCGCGACCGGCCTTGCCCGGTTTCCCTGCCGCCAACGCGCCCATCATGCCGCCTCCACCTGTTCATCATCCCTTGGCCGCACGTCGCGGTGGCGGACAACGCGCGCCTTTGGCCGGGGGGCCGCCGGGGCCTCGGGCAGGTCGTGCAAGGCGGCAAGCAACAGTTCCAGCCGCCGGGCGGCATCGTCGGCGCGGTCGGTCAGATCGGTCAGCGACCGCGACGAATCGGCTGCCGCCGTCCGCGCTGCCGCCAGCGCCCGCGTCATGTCGTCGACCTGCGCCGACAGAACCGCGATCGCCCCGCCCAGCCCGCCCTCGAGCGTTCCGAAGGCGCTGAGCCGCCGCGACAGGACATAGCAGAACAGTCCCGCCCCAAGCGCGCCGGCCCCCAGCAGAATATCGGCGATCATCGTCACGGCACCCTCCTAGTTGATCACGAATTCGGTCACGAGCAGGTCGCGCGCGCGCCCGTCGCCGGTCACCAGCTGCACCCGGCGAAGCATCTGCGACCTGAGCCGCATCAGCGCGTCGGGATCCTCAAGCTCATGCGTGCCGACAGCGCGGAGATAGCCGTTCAGCACATCAAGGATGCGCGGTAAAAGCAGCGTCACCTCGGCCTCATGGGCCTTTTCAACTTCGATCTGCGCCCCGAAATGCAGGAAACGGCCGCCGGCGTCGGCGCCCAGCGACACGACCAGCGGCTGGATCGGCACGAAGGCGATGTCCGGCAGGGCCGCCGCCTCGCCGCCGGTGTCTTCTGCGGATTCTGCTGCCGCCTCCTCATGCCCGCCATGGCCGAGAATCAGGCCGCTATAGACGGCATAGAAGCCGCCACCGGCCATCGCCAGCATCATGACAAAGCCAATGATCAAAGGCTTTTTCGACTTTTTCGGCGGGGGCGCCTCGGCGGTCTGGGCTGCGTCCGACATGGTCCGTCCTGAACTTCTGCTGCCCCTTCTATAGGCCGGCGCGCACTAACCGATTCTTAAGGCCGATCGGCGAACCATCGGCACCAGGGCAGAAGCCCGCAAAGGAGAGACGACGTGCAGCTGATGTCAGTCTGGCAGGCACTTGACCCCCGCAAGCGCCTCATCGTGATCGCGGCAACGCTGGCGATGTTCGCCGCCGTCTATGCGCTGACCTCGGTGGCGACGCGGCCTTCGATGACGCTGCTTTATGCCGGGATCGACGGGTCACGCTCTGGCGAGGTGCTGGCGGCACTTGATCAGCGCGGCGTCAGATATGAGGTGCGGGGCCAGGCGATCTATGTCGAGGCGACCAACCGCGACCAGCTGCGGATGGAACTGGCGTCCGAGGGGCTGCCCGCCAATTCCGGCGGCGGCTATGAACTGCTGGACAATCTGTCGGGCTTCGGCACCACATCGCAGATGTTCGACGCCGCCTACTGGCGCGCGAAAGAGGGTGAACTGGCCCGCACCATCGCCGCCATGCCCAACATGCGCAACGTGCGCGTCCATATTTCCAACACCGAACCGCAGGGCTTTCGTCCGACGGCCGCGCCCAAGGCCTCGGTCGCGGTGACGACGCGCGACGGCAGCCTGTCGCCCGACCATGCGCGGGCGCTGAAGTTCCTGGTCTCGTCCGCCGTCGCCGGGATGAAGCCCGGGGATGTGGCGATCATCGACGGCGAGGGGAACCTGATTCTGGCCGACGACAATCCGGGCGCCAAGGCCGGGTCGGACCGTGCGGCGGCGCTGCGCGAGAATGTCCTGCGTCTGCTCGCGGCGCGGGTCGGTCCGGGCAAGGCCGTGGTCGAGGTCGCGGTCGAGACGGTGACCGAAAGCGAGGCGATTTCGGAACGCAAGATCGACCCGCAGGGCCGCGTCGCGATTTCGTCCGAGAATGAGGAGCAGACTTCGTCGTCGAACGATCAGGGTGGTTCCTCGGTCAGCGTGGCCTCCAATCTGCCGTCGGGCAGCGCCTCGGGTGGCGGGAAGTCGGCGCAGGCCAACGACAGCCAGACCCGCGAACGGGTGAACTACGAAGTCAGCGAGACCAAGCGTGAACTGGTGAAGAATCCCGGCGCGATCCGCCGCCTGACGGTGGCGGTGATGGTCGACGGCATCCCGGTCGCGGGTGCGGACGGCAAGACTGAACTGCAGCCCCGCCCCGACGCGGAACTGACTTCGCTGAAGGATCTGGTGGCGGCGGCCGTCGGGTTCGACGAGTCGCGGGGCGACGTGATCACCATCAGGTCGCTGGCGTTCGAGCCTCTGCCGGTGACCGGGACCGAGGCCGGCGGGTCGATGATCTCGGCGCTGGCGATCAATGTGATGACGGTCATTCAGCTGGCGGTGCTGGCTGTGGTTTCGCTGATCCTCGGGCTGTTTGTCGTCCGGCCGATCCTGACGTCGCGCGCGCTGGCCGCACCGGCGCTGCCCGCACCGGCGGCTGTCGCGGGGCCGGTGCTGAACGGGGTGATCGACGACGGCCAGTTCGCGCCGCGCGACATGACGCTGGTTGGCGGCGGTCCGCAGGGTCGCGGATCGCAGGGTCAGGACCAGCTTGGCGATCCGGTGGCACGGTTGCGGCGTCTGATCGCCGAACGGCAGGAAGAATCGGTCGAAATCCTGAAAAGCTGGATGGATGACCCCGAGGCGGAGACGGTCTGATGGCGCGGCTTTTGCAGCTTGAGACATTCGATCTTCAGGATGGCGGCCGGTCGGCCTATCTGGCCGAGGGGCAGCTGGCCGATCTGAAACTGCAGTCCTACGAACAGGGCTATCAGGCGGGCTGGGACGATGCGCTGGGCGCCCAGGCCGAGGATATTGCGAGGCTCAGGACGGAACTTGGCCACAACCTGACCGAAATGGCGCTGAGCTACCGTGACGCGCGGCGCCATGTTCTGGCCTCGCTTGAACCTTTGCTGGCCGAAATGGTTGCCAAGGTTCTGCCAATGATCGCCCACCAGTCGCTGGGCCATGTCATCCTTGACGAAATCCGGCCCTTTGCCGACGCCCTGTCCGGCGCGCCGCTGCTGGTGCGGACCGCGCCGGTGAACCGCGATCTGGTCGAACGGCTGCTGCAGGCCGAGGCCGGGCTGCCGGTCACGGTCGAGGCCGAGCCGACGCTGGGCGACGGACAGGCCTATCTGAAGATCGCCGGAACCGAGGTTTCGGTCGACCTTGACGGGCTGATCGGCGCGATCGCCGAGGCTGTGACCAGCTTTTTCCACACCGAACGCAACCCGACCGAAGGCAAAGAGGCAAGCGAATGACCGAACTGAGCGCTGTCAGCAATCCCTTTACCCAGGTGCCGATCACCATCACCATCTCGGTCGGCCGCGCCCGCCCGGTCGTGCGCGATCTTTTGCGGCTGACGCAGGATTCGGTCCTTGCGCTTGACAAGCGCGTCGATGACCCGGTCGAGCTGTTCGTCGGCGACAAGCTGATCGGCCGGGGCATCCTGACCGAACTTGACGGCGACCGCGCCGGGCAGCTGGCGGTGCGCCTGACCGAGGTGATCGACCTGAAGGACGGGCTCTGAATGGCGCTGCGCCTTTCCGGCCTGCTGCTGCTGATCCTGACCCTGACCGGCGGTCCGGCACTGGCGCAGACGGCGGGCGCGCCGCCCGTCGACTTCGGCGGCGCCAGCCTCAGCGGCCAGTCGATGGCGATCATCGCCCTTGTCACCGTCCTCAGCCTTGCGCCCGGGCTGGCGGTGATGGTCACCTGCTTTCCCTTCATCGTCACGGTCCTGTCGATCCTGCGGCAGGCGATCGGCCTGCAGCAATCGCCGCCGAACCTGCTGATCGTGTCCCTGTCGCTGTTCCTGACCTGGTTCATCATGGAACCGGTCTTCACCGAGGCATGGGCGACCGCCGGGCGGCCGCTGCTGGACGGAACCATCGACGTCCAGACTGCGCTTGCGACCGGGATCAGGCCCTTTCGCATCTTCATGGCCGCCCGGCTTGACCCCGATACGCTGACCTCGCTGGCGCAGCTGCGGCCCGAGACCGCCGCGATCACCACGGGCACCGATGCGCCGCTGTCGCTGCTGATCCCGTCGTTCATGCTGTCCGAGGTCACGCGCGCCTTTGAAATCGGTTTTCTGGTCTTTCTGCCGTTTCTGATCATCGACCTGGTCGTCTCGGCGATCCTGATGTCGATGGGGATGATGATGGTGCCGCCCGCCGTCGTGTCGCTGCCGTTCAAGCTGGCGTTCTTTGTCGTCGCCAACGGCTGGACATTGGTGTCCGGCGCGCTGGTGCGCAGCTATTTCTGACCGGGCGGCGGGCTTCGCGGCCACCGCTTCTGGACTTGGCGCCCCGGCTCGCCTATCTCAACCCGATCATGGCCGAGAAAAGCGACCCGAATTACCGCATCATCGCCGAA
This sequence comes from uncultured Frigidibacter sp., assembly GCA_964582215.1. Taxonomy (GTDB): domain Bacteria; phylum Pseudomonadota; class Alphaproteobacteria; order Rhodobacterales; family Rhodobacteraceae; genus TMP-24. The sequence continues at coordinate 30,780 of CAZORV010000001.1, read as the reverse complement.
AACCGCCGGGCGCGGTTCGATTATTTCATCGAAAGCGATCTGGAATGCGGGATCATCCTGTCAGGGTCCGAGGTGAAGTCGCTGCGCACCGGCCAGTCCAACATCGCCGAAAGCTATGCCTCGGTCGAGGGGGGCGAGCTGTGGCTGATCAACAGCTACATCGCCGCCTACAAACAGGCCGGCGTCTTTGGCCATGAGGAACGTCGCCGGCGCAAATTGCTGGTTTCAGCCAAGGAATTGTCGCGTCTCTGGCAGGCCGTGGGACGCGAAGGCATGACCCTGGTGCCGCTGGTGATGTATTTCAACGATCGCGGCCGGGTGAAACTGAAGATCGGCGTCGCCAAGGGCAAAAAGGCCGCCGACAAGCGCGAGACCGAGGCCAAGCGCGACTGGGGCCGTCAGAAACAGCGGCTTTTGAAGCACGGCTGACCGCGGTTTTCGGGGTTTCCCACAGGTAAATATTGTCGCACCCCCCGGCGCCGTGGCACTGTCGGGCCATCCGGTGTGTTTGGGCCGGACCGCCGGACTTACGAAACAGGCCCGACAGGAAGGAACGAGTAACGATGGAACAACTGATCATCAGCCTGCTTTCGGGCGCGGCCGGCGGCAATATCGTCGGCAAGATTCTGAAAAATCTGGACCTCGGCCCGATCGGCAATTCGATCGCCGGGATTCTTGGCGGTGCGCTTGGCGGCAATATGCTCGGCGGCGGGGATGCGGGTTCGATTCTGCAGTCGGTCCTGTCCGGCGGCGCCGGTGGCGGCGTCCTGATGGCGATTGTCGGCGTCATCAAGTCAATGATGGCGAAGTCGTCCTGACCCATCCGAATGGCGCGGGCCCGGTCCGCGCCATTCCCTTGCGGCAAATGTCACCCTTGCCTCAGACCGCCTGTCCCGGCTAATCCGGTCGGGTGGCAGATGAGGCTGTGATGGCAGACGATCCCAAGACACTGGTTTCCACCGCCTGGCTTGAGGCGCATCTGAAGGATCCCGATCTGAGGATCTTCGATGCCAGCTGGTATCTGCCCGACGCGGGCCGCGACGCCCGGGCCGAATATGCCGCCGCCCACATTCCCGGTGCCCGCTTTTTCGACATTGATGCGATCTCGGACAAGCGGTCGGGCCTGCCGCACATGGCCCCGCCGCCCGAGATGTTCATCAGCCGGATGCGGGCGATGGGGGTCGGCGACGGCCATCAGGTCGTGGTCTATGACGGGGCGGGCCTTTTTTCGGCGGCGCGGGTCTGGTGGACCTTCCGCCTGATGGGCAAGACCGACATCGCCGTGCTGGACGGCGGCTTGCCGAAATGGCAGGCCGAGGGCCGCGTGACCGAGGACATGCCACCCATGGTCCGCGACCGCCACATCACCGTCCAGCGCCAGGCACATCTGGTCAAGGATGTGACCCAGGTCGCGGCCGCGGCCAAGCTTGGCGATCATGCGATCATCGACGCCCGCTCGCCCGGGCGCTTTCGCGGCGAAGAGCCCGAGCCGCGCCCCGGCGTGCGTCCCGGCCATATCCCGAACGCGGTCAATGTGCCGTTCCGGTCGGTTCTGGCCGCCGATGGCACGATGAAACCGGTTGCCGAGCTGGAAAAGCTCTTCACCGCCGCCGGGGTCGATCTGAAGAAGCCGGCCATCACCAGCTGCGGCTCGGGGGTGACGGCGGCAATCCTCAATCTTGCGCTTGAACGGATGGGCAAGCGCGATCATGCCCTTTATGACGGCTCCTGGGCCGAATGGGGCATGTATGGTGATCTGAAGGTCGCCAAAGGCTGAAAGGACAAGAAATGCTGAGTGACCTGAAACCGCAACCGGCGGACAAGATTCTGCAGCTGATCGGCCAGTTCCGCGCCGACACGCGCGACGGCAAGATCGACCTCGGCGTCGGCGTCTACAAGGACCCGACCGGCCTGACCCCGGTGATGCGCGCCGTCAAGGCGGCCGAGCGGCAGATCTGGGAGGCGCAGACAACCAAGACCTACACCGGCCTTGCGGGCGAGCCTGACTATAACGCCGCGATTGCCGGGCTGATTCTCGGCCAGTCGGTGCCCGCCGGCCGCATCGCGTCGGTCGCGACGCCCGGCGGCACCGGCGCGATCCGACAGGCGATGGAGCTGGTCCGCCTGGCGACACCGGGCGCCACGGTCTGGATCTCCGACCCGACCTGGCCGAATCATCCGTCGATCATCCGCTATGTCGGCCTGAAACTGGCCGAGTACCGCTATTTCGACCCGGCCTCGGGCGACATTGACGAGGCCGGGATGCTGGCGGATCTGGGCCGGGTCCAGCCGGGCGATGTGGTCCTGCTGCACGGCTGCTGCCACAACCCGACCGGCGCCAACCCGACCGCCGACCAATGGGCGGCGATGGTCCGGGTCCTGCAGGCGCGCGGCGCGGTGCCGCTGGTCGACCTTGCCTATCAGGGCTTTGGCGACGGGCTGGACGAGGATGCCGCCGCCACCCGGCTGATCGCGGCCTCATTCCCCGAGGTGCTGATCGCAGCCTCGTGCAGCAAGAATTTCGGCATCTACCGCGAAAGGACCGGCGTGCTGATCGCGCTGGGCGCCGCCGAGCGCACGGCGGTCACCCAGGGCAATCTTGCCTTCCTGAACCGGCAGAACTTCAGCTTTCCGCCCGACCACGGCGCCCGGATCGTGTCGACCATCCTTGGCGACGCGGCCCTGACCGCCGACTGGAAGGCCGAGCTGGAGGAGGTGCGGCTGAACATGCTGACCCTGCGCCAGAGCCTTGCGGACGAGCTGCGCCGCGCCACCAATTCCGACCGGTTCGACTTTGTCGCCCGCCATCGCGGCATGTTCAGCCGCCTTGGCCTGACCGAGGCGCAGGTGAACCGGCTGCGGGACGAGGACGCGATCTACATGGTCGGTGACAGCCGCATCAACATCGCCGGGCTGAACAGCCGCACCGTGCCCATATTGGCCGCCGCAATCGCGCGGGTCATCGGCTGAAACGAAAACGGCCCGCGTTCGTCTGAACGCGGGCCGCTTCATTCCGGCAGCCGGGGCGGGGGAGGAGACCGCCCGGACCGCCCCTGGTTCACATGTTGTAAGCGCTTTCCCCGTGCGAGGTCTGGTCCAGACCCTGACGTTCGTCGTCGGTGCCGGGACGCAGGCCGAAGATCGCGTCGATTGCCTTGAACAGGACAAAGCTGACGCCACCCGACCAGACCAGCGTGACAAGGACCGCCTTGATCTGGGTGATCATCTGCGCGCCCATGTCGTAGGTGCCGGGAACCGCCGGGAACTGGCTGTAGTCGAACCAGCCCTGACCGCCCAGCGACGGCGCCGCCACGATGGCCGTGCCGATGGCGCCGACCATGCCGCCGATGCCGTGAATGCCGAAGACATCAAGGCTGTCGTCATAGGCCAGCGCCTTTTTCACCACCGAGACGAAGAAGTAGCAGATCGGCGAAACCGCAAGACCAAGGATGATCGCGCCCATCGGGCCGGCGTAGCCCGAGGCCGGGGTGATGGCGACCAGACCCGCAACCGCACCCGACACCGCACCCAGCAGTGACGGACGGCCATGGTGCATCTGTTCGATCAGGCTCCAGGCCAGCGCGGCGGCGGCGGTGGCGACAAAGGTGTTCAGGAAGGCCAGCGCCGCCAGACCGTTCGCCTCAAGGTTGGAACCGGCGTTGAACCCGAACCAGCCCACCCACAGAAGCGAGGCGCCGATCATCGTCATGGTCAGCGAATGCGGCGCCATGTTTTCCTTGCCAAGGCCCGCACGCTTGCCGATGACGAGGCAGCCCACCAGACCCGCGATCCCGGCGTTGATATGGACAACCGTGCCGCCGGCAAAGTCCAGACCACCCCAGCCCCAGATCAGGCCATAGTCGGTCGGCGCGTCAGCCAGGAAGTCCGGGCCTGCCCAGTACCAGACCATATGGGCGATCGGGAAATAGACGATGGTCAGCCACAAGGCCACGAACAGCATCAGCGGCCAGAACTTCACCCGCTCGGCAAAGGCGCCGACGATCAGCGCCGGGGTGATGCAGGCGAATGTCATCTGGAAGATGACGAAGGCATATTCCGGAATATAGACATTGTTCGAGAAGGTCGCCGCATAGGTCGAGGCATTGACCCCCGCCAGAAACGCCTTGGACAGCCCGCCGATGTAGGGCCCGCCCGAGGTGAAGGCCAGCGAATAGCCGTAGGCCACCCAAAGGATCGCCGCCAGCGACACGATCATGAAGACCTGCATCAGCAGGCTCAGCATGTTCTTGGTGCGCACGAGGCCGCCGTAGAACAGCGCCAACGCCGGGATCGACATCAAAAGCACCAGCGCCGACGAGACCAGCATCCAGGTCGTGTCGCCCTTGTTCACCATGCCGGCCATCGCGGCGGCATCGGGTGCCTTGATCGGACCGGCGGCGGCGGCTTCCTGCGCCCAGGCCGGCAGGCCGGTCAGCAGAAGGGCAGCCGTCGCCCCCGTGCCGCCGAATTTCGTCCAGCTTTTCATCTTTTCAGTCCCCTTACCCATATGTCTCACAGCGCTTCGTCGCCGGTCTCGCCGGTGCGGACGCGCAGCGCCTGTTCGATGTCCAGAACGAAAATCTTGCCGTCACCGATCTTGTCGGTGCGGGCGGTCTTGGCGATGGTTTCGACCACTTCGTCGGCCAGCCCATCGGCGACGGCCACTTCGATCTTGGCCTTGGGCACGAAATTCACCGAATATTCCGCGCCGCGGTAGATTTCCGTATGGCCCGACTGGGCGCCAAAGCCCTTGATTTCGGTGACCATCATGCCGCGCACGCCGATGGCGACCAGCGCCTCGCGGACTTCATCCAGTTTGTAGGGCTTGATCGCCGCTATGATCAGTTTCACGCCTTTGTCTCCTTGCCACATCCCCGGCGCCTGCGCGCCCGGCGTCCCTTCAGCCAAAGGGCTTGCTGCGTTGCGGCAAGGCAAGAAACCCGGGGGTCGGAAAGGGGGATAACCGCCAGAAACCTGTTTTTTGGGCTTTTGTCAGGCGCGTCGCCTATATTTTAGGCGTGTGCCGGATGGTTCCGCGGCCACGCCGCTCTCCACATCCGCCGCGGTTCGGTCTATGGTCGGCCCAACGATAAAAAGCTTTCGGTGGCAGTCATGGCAGGTTCGGGCGGCAAGAAAACGACGCTGGTCGCGGACCGGCGTTATGCGGCCAGCCGTGCGCCAAGGCCGGAACCGAAGCCCGCAAAGCAGCCAAAGGCACCCAGACGGCGCCGGTCGGGGGGCGGCGGCGGTGGCCGGCGACGCGGCGGGCTGTTCGGCCTGCTGGCCGGGATCGTCCGCTTTTTCTGGCGCATTCTCTGGGGAATCGGCTGGCGCGTGGCACTTCTGGGCGGGCTCGGGCTGGCGGGCATCGTCTATTATTACTACGCCCAGCTTCCCGCCTTTGAAGACCAGATCGACGCCCGCGCCCGGGGCTCGGTCACGCTTCTGGACCGCGAGGGCAAGGTTTTTGCCTGGCGAGGAGAGACCTTCGGCGGCCAGATTGATACCGAGACCGTCTCGCCCTATCTGCGCGACGCGGTCATCGCGACCGAGGACAAGCGATTCTACCGCCATTTCGGCATCAGCCCGCGCGGCATCGCGTCGGCCATCAGCATCAACCTTTCCGAACATCGCGGCCCGTTCGAAGGCAACGGCGGCTCGACCATCACCCAGCAGCTGGCGAAACTGCTCTGCCTCGGGGTCAGGTACGACCCCAAACAATGGAAATCGGAGTCCGCCTACGAGACCGACTGCCGGTCGGGCGGGCTGAAGCGCAAGCTGAAGGAAATTCCCTACGCGCTGGCGCTGGAACTGAAGTACGGCAAGAGGGGCGTCCTGTCGCTGTACCTCAACCGCGCCTATCTGGGTGCGGGCGCGCGCGGGTTCGAGGCGGCGGCCCAGCGCTATTTCGGCAAGTCGGCCAATGACGTCACCCCGGCCGAGGCCGCGATGCTGGCGGGTCTGCTCAAGGCGCCGACCAAATATGCCCCGACCAGCAGTCTTGAACGGTCGCGCGACCGGGCGGCGCTGGTTCTGGGGCTGATGCATGATCAGGCCTATCTGACCGATGCCGAGTATCAGGACGCCATCGCCAACCCGGCGAAACTGTCGAAGTCGGCCCAGCAAAAGGCCGGCGGCTATTTCGCCGACTGGGTGATGGAGACCGGCCCGGCCTTTCTGACCAATGACACGACCGAAGACGTGATCATCGAGACGACCTTCGACCCGGGGATGCAGAAGGCGGCCGAGGATGCGGTGAAGACCGTGTTCGAGACAAAGCTGAAGCAGGGATCAAAGGCCGAGACCGCGGTTGTGGTCATGTCGGCCGATGGCGCGGTGCGCGCCATGGTCGGCGGGCGCGAGGTGCAGGGGCCGGGCGCCTTCAACCGCGCGACCCAGGCGCTGCGGCAGCCGGGCTCGACCTTCAAGCCGTTCGTCTATGCGGCAGCACTCGACCTTGGCTACAACATGAACACCATCGTCGATGACGCGCCGATCTGCGTTTTTGTGGCCGGTTCGGGCGACTGGTGCCCCAAGAACTATGAGCCGGGTTTCATGGGCAACATCACCCTGACCGACGCGCTGACCCATTCGGTCAACACCGCGACGGTGCGCCTGTCGCAGACGGTCGGGCTGGATGCGGTGCGGCAGGTGGCGACGATGTTCGGCTTTGCCTCGAAACTGGCCGAGGGGCCGGCGATGGTGCTTGGCGTGTCGGAATCGACCCTGGTCGAGATGACGGGCGCCTATGCGGGCATTCTGAACGGCGGCTCGGCCGTCCGGCCCTATGGTCTGGTCGAGCTGCGGCTGAAGGGCGAGACCGACCCGATGCTGGGCCAGGAAGGTGGGATCGGCGAGCGGGTGATCTCGGAAAGCTCGGCCCATCAGCTGATCTATATGATGAATCAGGTGATCGAACGCGGCACCGGCCACCGCGCCCGCCTTGACGGCTGGGAGGCCGCCGGCAAGACCGGCACCACCCAGTCGGCCCGCGACGCCTGGTTCATCGGCTTTACCGCCGATTATGTCGTGGGCGTCTGGATGGGGTATGACGACAATACGCCGTTGAAAGGCACGACGGGGGGTGGCCTTCCGGCCGACATCTGGCACGAGGTGATGGTCCGCATCAATCAGGACCTGGAGCCCGCCCCCCTGCCGATGACAAGGCCCGAAGATCTGCCGGGCGGCGGCTTTGTCGACGGCGGCACCGGCACGGGCGAGGTTCCGACCGCGCCGAGTTTCCCCGGTCAGGTTTTTGATGCAACCGGCGAAGGCCAGCAACCGGCCCAGGCGCAGCAGGATCGCCAGACCCTTGGGCAGGTTCTGATGGACATTCTGACCGGCGGGAACTGATCCCGTTCGGTCCGGCGTCAACGGGAAAGATCAGCGCGGCCCCGGCCGGCAGGGGCCGTTGACCCTGCCGTGACCGAACGATTCCACCCAGGCTGCCCGGTCGCCCAAAACGACCGGGCAACGCCTGCCCTGCCCGCCGCGGTGAGGGGCCGAGACGGTTCCGGGGTGGCGTTTCCCGCTCAGCCCGGCATTGGCCGACGGGGTCGCGCCGCCGGACGTCAGCCCTTCAGCACCGCGATCAGCTTGTCGATATCGCCGCCCTGCTTGTCCAGCATCGAACCGATCTCGGTCCGCTCAGAGGCCAGCATGTTCACGCCTTCGATGATGATGTTGAAGAATTTCTTCTTGCCCGACTTGTCGAAGACCTGCCAGCGCACCTCGAACGGCGCCTGACCCTGCAGCTTGGCCACCGACACGACCTCGAAGAAGTTCTTCAGCGGCTTGGCGCCGGTCACTTCGATCTTGCCGCCGATGAACTCGCGGAAACGCTTGCCGTACTTGACCGACACATAATGTTTGTACGCCGCCGCGAAGGCCTGCTTCTGCGCCGCCGACGCACCGCGCCCGCGCGGCCCGAGTGCGGAAGCCGAGATATAGCCGACGTCGGCATACCGGTCGAAGATCGATTCGAACTTGCCGTACATCGCGCCCTCGGACGCGCCGGAACTGATGACGCCGTTGATCTCGCCGATCAGCTTGTCCACCAGCGCCCGCGCCTCTTCGACCGACATCGCAGCCGCCGCGCCCGGCAGGGAAAATGCTGCCAGCCCGGCAAGGCTCAGCGCCGTAAAACCACGGCGGGACAGGTCACTGTGCATAGGGATCCTCATAGGGGTCAAAGGCTTCCTCTTCGATACCCAGTTCAAAGTGGCGGTTCTGCAGATACAGCAACCGCGCCTGGGCGTAGCTGTCGGCGCTTTCATACAGGATCGACTCGTAGGTGTCGGCGAACCGCTGGCGGTTGCCGACCTTGGCCGTCAGCCGTCCTGCCGTGATATAGGCAGCCTCGCGCGTGTCGACCAGAGTGTTGACCGGGTCGATGACGATATCGATGATGGTCCCGGCAATATCCCGCTCGGTCGAGGGGCCAAGGAACGGCACTTCCAGATAGGCGCCTTCGGGCGCACCCCAGACATGCAGCGTTTCGCCAAAGTCGGCCGGATCGGCGTTCAGGCCGATCTTTGTCGCCGGATCGAACAGGCCGCCGATTCCGACGGTCGTGTTCAGCGCAAAGCGGAAGGTGTTCTGCAGGGCCGGGCCGGGCTTGCCCTGCAACAGGCTGTTCATCACCGCGCTGGGCATCCCGAGGTTCGCCGCAAAATTGCTGAACCCGACCGAGACCGGGCGCGGGATTGTCGGGATCAGGCCCTTTTTCTGACCATCGCCGAAAAAGGTGCGGTCGACGGCGATGTTGAACCTGTGGACCGAGCGGTTGCCTTGCTCGTAGGGGTCATTGACGCCGGCTGGCGGCTGAACCTGCGCGCAGCCTGCCGCCAGCGCGATGGCGGCAATCCCGGACAGGCGGGCAAACGCCGTTGGCAAAGACCTTGCAATCATAATGCGCCTTCCCGAACCGGAACCCTGGAAACGATTGCCCTGCCATAAAAGCCACGCGCGCGGGTTGCAAGCGGCGCTGCGCGAAAGGCCGGAAATGTGACCGGTTTCCGCCGCAGCCTTTGGGCCTTTTCCCTGCCGCCCGGCCCGGATAGTCTGCGCCGCGACAATTTGCGAGGATGAGATGACCGGAAAGATCGAAAGCCGCCTTGCCGAACTGGGCATCACCCTGCCTGACGCCCCGGCACCTGCGGCGAATTATGTGCCCTTCGTGCAGACCGGTGATCTGGTCTTCGTGTCCGGGCAGATCAGTCAGGGGCCGGACGGGCTGATCAGGGGGCGCCTCGGGCAGGACATGGATGTCGCTGCGGGCGCTGCGGCGGCGCGGCGCTGCGGCCTGAGCCTTGTCGCGCAGGTGCGTGCGGCCTGTGGTGGCGATCTTGACCGGGTGGTGCGCGTGGTCAAGCTGACGGGCTTCGTCAATTCGTCCGCCGATTTCACCGACCAGCCCAAGGTGATCAACGGCTGTTCGGACCTGATGGTCGAGCTTTTCGGCGATGCCGGACGCCACGCGCGCGCGGCCGTCGGCGCGCCCGCGCTGCCGCTTGGCGTCGCGGTCGAGGTCGAAGCGATCTTTCAGGTCAGGTGATGCCCGCCCCCGTTGCCCTGCCAAAGGGGTTTCTGAACCGGCCCATCGCCCACCGCGCCTATCACGACCGCGCCGCCGGCCGGCCGGAAAACTCGCGCGCGGCGGTGCGGGCGGCGATCGCGGCGGGTTACGGCATCGAATGCGACATTCAGCCATCGGCCGATGGCGTGCCGATGGTCTTTCACGATTACGACCTGCGCCGCCTGACCGGCCAACCGGGGCGCATCCGGGGTCTGACGGCGGCTGAACTGTCGGCCCTGCCGCTGCTGGACGCGGATGAAGGCGTGCCGACCCTGGCCGAGGTTCTGACGATTGTCGCAGGACAGGTGCCGCTGCTGATCGAGATCAAGGATCAGGACGGCGCCATGGGACCGGCCGTCGGCGATCTGGAACGGGCGGTGGCGGCCTGCCTTGCCGGTTATGACGGGCCGGTGGCGCTGATGTCGTTCAACCCCCATTCGGTCGCGGCCCTGGCCGAGGCGGCGCCGGACCGGCCGCGCGGCATCACCACCAGCGCCTTCCGGCCCGGGGACTGGCCGCTGTTGCCCGGCCCGGTCCGGGACGAATTGCGCGACATCCGCGACATCGAACGCACCGGCGCCAGCTTCATCTCGCACGAGGCGTCCGATCTTGACCGGCCGCTGATCGCCAGTCTCAGGGCCGACGGCATTCATGTGCTGACCTGGACGATCCGGTCGGCAGCGTCCGAGGCGGCCGCGCGGCGCTTTGCCGAAAATGTGACCTTTGAAGGCTACGCCGCCGCCATTCCCGCTTGACGCGGGGCGCGGCCCCCGACCCCATGGGCGCATGAGCCTGACCGTCACCACCCACGCGGACATTCGCGACATAGCCGCCGCCGACTGGGACGCCTGCGCGGATGCGGACGGCGGGCGGCCCGCCAATCCCTTTGTCACCCACCGGTTTCTGGCGGCGCTGGAATCCTCGGGTTCGGTCGGGCCGGGCACCGGCTGGCAGCCCTGCCATCTGATCGCGCGGGACGAAGGCCGGGTCGTCGGCGCCATGCCGCTTTTTGCCAAGTCGCACAGCCAGGGCGAATATATCTTCGACCACGGCTGGGCCGAGGCTTATGAGCGGGCGGGCGGGCGCTATTACCCCAAGCTTCAGGCGGCGGTCCCCTTTACCCCGGTCACCGGCCCGCGGCTTCTGACCCGGCCGGGTCATCAGGCCGAGGGCCGGGCGGCCTTGCTGGCCGGGGCGATCCGGCTGGCCGAACAGAACCACCTGTCCAGCCTGCACCTGACCTTCTGCACCGGTGACGAGGCGCGCTGGGGCCAGGCGGCCGGGCTTCTGTCCCGGCTGACCATGCAATATCACTGGGAAAACCGGGGCTACGCCGATTTCGAGGCGTTTCTGGCCGACCTCGCCTCGCGCAAGCGCAAGGCGATCCGCAAGGAGCGTGCCACGGCGCTGGCCTTTGGCGGCACCCTCCGCCAACTGACCGGCGACCAGATCGAGCCCGGCCATTGGCAGGCCTTCTGGGCCTTTTATCAGGACACCGGCAGCCGGAAATGGGGCCAGCCCTATCTGACGCGGGCCTTTTTCGACGCGCTGCACCAGACGATGCGCGGTGATGTGCTGCTGGTGCTGGCCGAACGTCAGGGCCGCCCGGTCGCGGGCGCGCTGAACTTCATCGGCCGCGACACGCTTTACGGCCGCTATTGGGGCGCCGTCGAGGATCACCCCTGCCTGCATTTCGAGGCCTGCTATTATCAGGCGATCGACTATGCCATCGCCCATCGCCTTGCCCGGGTCGAGGCCGGGGCGCAGGGCGAACATAAACTTGCGCGCGGCTATCTGCCGGCCGGGACCCATTCGCTGCACTGGATCGCCGACAAGGGGTTCCGCGCGGCGGTGGCGCGCTATCTTGCGGGGGAGCGGCAGGCGCTGGGCGACGAGATCGAGGGGCAGGCCGCCTTTGGGCCTTTCCGCCGCGCGCCGCCTGATCCGGCGTAGCGGGGGCTTCACCCCCCCGCACCCCCGTGGGACATTTAGGGACAGAAAATCCGGGGGAATCAGCGCGGGAAGGCGGGTTCCCTGTCCGATCAGGGAGGCGGGGGCGATGAGTGAGCTTTTGTCCGGGGCCGAGCGTCTGGCGCAGCTGCCCGCGCTGGGCGAGACCGGCTGGCGGGCGGTGGCGGGGCGTGACGCGATCCGCAAGATCTGGACATTCAGAAGCTTTTCCGAGGCCTGGGGGTTCATGTCGCGGGCCGCGCTGGTGGCCGAGAAGCTGAACCATCATCCGGAGTGGTCGAATGTCTATAATGTCGTCGATGTCACGCTGACCAGCCATGACGCGGGTGGTCTGACGGCACTCGATCTGCAGATGGCGGCGCGGTTCGACCGGCTGGCCGGGGCGGCGGCGGTGCAGCGCGACCATTCCGGGCCGGTTGCCTGCCTGTGCGAGCTTTACGCCCGGAACAAGGCGCCGGGTGAAACGGCGCCCTGAATCTTGGCGGCGTCAGAGGGTTTCCAGAAGCTCTTCGCCCTTGCTGATGCTGCATTCGCCGGGCTTGTCGACCCCGGCATGGGTCACCACCCCGTCCTCGACGACCAGCGCATAGCGGTTCGACCGGCCGACGAGGCCGATCTGCGGCGCCGTGAACTCCATGCCGAGCGCGCGGGTGAAGGAACCGTCGGCATCGCCCAGATGCTCGATCCCGGCGGCGGTCGCGCCGGTGGCTTCGCCCCAGGCCTTCAGCACGAACGGGTCGTTGACCGAGATGCAGATGATGCCCTCGACGCCTTTGGCGCGAAAGGCCGCGGCGGTGCGGATGAAGCTGGGAATATGCGAGGTCGAGCAGGTGCCGGTGTAGGCGCCGGGCAGGGCGAAGACCACCATCTTGCGGCCCTTCAGCCGGTCCGACAGCCGAACCAGCTCGGGTCCGTTCGCGCCGAATTTGGCCAGGGTCGCGTCGGGCAGGCTCATGCCGGGTTTCAGTGTCATCACATCCTCGCGCGTTGCTTTTCCAGTGACCAAGGATATAGGGTCCGACCCGGAAATGACACAAGGGGTTGGCCATGCCGGGGATCGTGATCGTGGGGGCCGGGCAGGCCGGGGCGGCGCTGGCGGCGAAGCTGCGGGCGCTGGGCTATGGCGGCGATCTGACGATGATCGGCGAGGAACCGGTGCCGCCCTATCAGCGCCCGCCCCTGTCCAAGGCCTATCTTCTGGGCGAGATGGAGCTGGAGCGGCTTTATCTGCGCGCCCCGTCGTTCTGGGCGGAACAAGAGGTCGCGCTGCATCTGGGCGTCCGGGTTGCGGCGATTGACCCCTTGGCCCGGGTGGTGCGGTTTGACGGCCAGACCATGTCCTATGATCAGCTCGCCCTGACCACCGGATCGCGGGCGCGGGGTCTGCCGGCCGCCATCGGGGGCGGGCTCGGCAATGTCTTTACCGTCCGGACCCTGGCCGATGTCGATGCGCTGGCGCCGCATGTCCGGCCGGGCGCCCGCGCGGTGATCGTCGGCGGCGGCTATATCGGGCTTGAGGCGGCGGCGGTTGCGGCCAGACGCGGGCTGACGGTCACGCTGATCGAGGCGGCGCCGCGCATCCTGCAGCGGGTGGCGTCGCCCGAGACCTCGGCCTGGTTCCGCGCGCTTCACGCCGCCCACGGGGTGACGGTGCTGGAAGGGGTCGGGCTCGACCGGCTGGAGGGCGAGGGCGAGGTGCGTGCCGCGCGTCTGGCCGACGGGCGCGAGGTGCCGGCCGATCTGGTGATCGTGGGCATCGGCATTCAGCCCAACATCGAACTGGCCGAAGCGGCGGGTCTGGCGATCGAGAACGGTATCCGCACCGACGGGCTGGGCCGGACCTCGGACCCCTGCGTCTGGGCGGCGGGGGATTGCGCCTCGTTTCCCCATGCGGGCGGGCGGATCCGGCTGGAAAGCGTCGGCAACGCCATCGATCAGGCCGAGGTCGTCGCGGCGAACATGCTGGGCGCCGGTCAACCCTATCTGGCGCGGCCATGGTTCTGGTCGGACCAGTATGACACCAAGCTGCAGATCGCCGGGCTGAACAGCGGCTATGACCATATCGTCAGTCGCGCGGTTGAGGGGGCGCGCGCGGGCGAGGGGGGGGGCGTGTCCTTCTGGTATTATCAGGGTGACCGGTTGCTGGCGGTCGATGCGATGGACGACAGCCGCGCCTATATGATTGGCAAGCGGCTGATCGAGGCCGGCACATCGCCCGACCCCGCCGTGATTGCCGACCCGGCCACCGACCTGAAGGCGCTTTTGAAGGCATGAGAATCATCGGGGGCGAGCGGCGCGGCCTGAAGCTTGCCGATGTCGGCGCCGGCGATGCCGCCGCGCATCTTCGCCCGACGTCTGACCGGGTGCGCGAGGCGATCTTCAACCTTCTGATCAACGGCGGCTATGGCAATCCCGTCACCGGCGCCCGGGTCCTGGATCTTTTTGCCGGGACCGGGGCGCTGGGGCTCGAGGCCCTGTCGCGCGGGGCGGCGCATGCGGGCTTTGTCGATGATGGCGCGACCGCGCAGGGTCTTTTGCGGCAGAATATCGCGCTGATGCGGGCGGTGGCGGTGACCGAGGTCTGGCGCCGCGATGCGACGGCGCTTGGCCCCCGTCGCGGCGCGGCGTTCGACCTCGTCTTCCTCGATCCGCCCTATGGCAGGGGCCGGGGCGAGGTGGCGCTGGCCTCGGCGCTTGCCGGGGGCTGGCTCGTACCGGGGGCGCTGGCGGTCTGGGAGGAGAGCGTGGCGCCGGTGCCGCCTTTGGGGGCCGAGGTTCTGGATCAGCGGAAATATGGCGACACGCTGGTGACGATTCTGCGGTGCGGCGAACGGAAGGGCTGACCAGAGCGAGGCAGCGCGCGGCCCCACCCGCCCCGCCCGGTCGCCCAAAGCGACCGGGCAGCGCCTGCCCCTGCGGGGGGGGCTGGCGCTTCGCGTCATCCGGGGCAGGCGCTGCCCTCTGTTATGAGGGGCTGACGCGGTCCCCGGGAGGCGTTCCCGCATGAGCGGGGCCGCTCTTCCACCGGAAGATCGGCCCTTTCCGCTCAGCCCGGCGTCCGGGAAAAGACCCGCGCGGCCCCGGCGGTAGGGTGCGTGCTCGCACGCACCGCCCGCGCATGTCGCGGGCCGACGCGGCCATAGGTCGGCGCTTCGGGCCGGGCGGCGCCGCCGAACACCGGCGCTTCAAACCTGAAATGTCGGGATCATTGCCGGGCGCGCCTGCGCCCCGGCCTCAAAGCTTGCTGTCGCGGATGCGGATCTGGCGCGCGCGGGTCAGGATCGCATCCTCGACCGCACGGGCTGTCGCGGCATCCACCGCCCCGCCGCCCCGGCCGACCAGCGCCACCTTCAGCGAGCGTGCATCCAGCGCAGGATCCTGCACATAGATCGTCGCGCGATAGGCACGCCCGCCGCCGGGCGAGGCGCCAAAGCCGGTGACGATCACCCCCGAGAACGGGTCAACCGATTCGATCGGCAGGAAATTCAGCACCTCAAGCGACGCCTGCCAGAGGTATTTGTTCACCTCGATCTTCTGGTCGGGGTCGCCCGCGTTGGAAAACAGATCCCAGATCGTGCTCTTCGGCTTCTGCTCGGCCTGGGCCGCCTCGATGTTGCGGGTCTGCGCCTGGTTCGCCGCACGCTTGTCGGCGGTTTCGGCGCTGGGCACCGAATGGCGCCGCCCGAACAGCCCGCTGTCACCGCTGCCGATGCCGCCACAGGCCGCCTGCAGGGCCACCAGACCCAGAAGAATCGCCGCCCGCACCGGGGTGCGAACCGAACGCTGACCCGAACCTTGCCCCAAACGCCGCATCGACCCTGCCCATAAGACTTTAACTGTCATCAAGGCTGTCTAGCCGACCCCCTTGCGGCGAACAAGGCTTTTCCCGAGACGCGCCGGGCCACCCGTCCGCAGCCCGGTTGTCGGCCCCGTCCCGGTGACTGTGGCAAGACTGCACCATCGCCCCCGTTCTTCCCGCAACCCTGCCCCTTTCCATTGCAATAGCGGCACCGAGGGGAGAAATAGGGGCATACCCAATTCGGATTCCCCTGAGTTGGGCCTACCTTTGACACAACGAGGGAAACGAAATGAAAAAGGTTCTTCTTGCGACCTCGGCGCTGATGCTGGTTGCTGGTGCCGCCGCTGCCGAAGTGAAAGTTTCGGGCAAAGGCCGCATGGGTGTGGTCTATGACGGCAACGACGCGGCTTTCTCGTCGCGTATCCGGATCATCTTCGACGCTTCGGGCGAATCGGATTCGGGCCTGTCGTTCGGCGCCTCGGTCCGTAACGACCAGTCGGGCGTTGGCAACACCGCCAATGGCGACTCGACCGTCTGGGTTTCGGGCGCGTTCGGCAAAGTCACCATGGGTGACACCGGCAACGCTTCGGACTCGCTGCTGGGTCAGGTTTCGGGCGTCGGCTACGAAGGCCTCGGCGACCTCAACGAAATCGGCTTCATCGGCCGTGACGTGACTGGTGCGCAGTATGACTATTCGAATGGCCCCTGGGCGTTCGCTCTGGGTCTGGGTCAGACCATCGACACCGATGCTCTCGTCGACACCAACAAAGACGGCGTGATCGACGCGCTTGATGCTGACACCACCGATGACGAGTTTGTCTCGGTCGCGGTCAAGTACTCGGCTGACACCTACTCGGTCGGCCTTGCCTACGAAGACAACAACTCCGACTCGCAAGTCACTCTGATCGGTTCGGCCACCTTCGGCGCCGCCACCGTCAAAGCGAAAGTTGTTGACCGTGACTCGGCTGCTGACGTCGCCGCGGCTCTGTCGCTCGACTACGTGACTGGCGCGACCACGATCACCGCGTTCGCCACCAGCAACGTCGACTTCGCCAACACCGACACGTTCGGTCTGGGCGCTTCCTACGACCTCGGCGGCGGCGCTGCTCTGGTCGGCGGTATCGTTGACAATGGCACCGACACGATCGGCGACCTTGGCCTGACGTTCCAGTTCTGATCTCCGGATCAATCGCTACGGAAAGAGCGGGCATTGCCCGCTCTTTTCTTTTTCGCTAGCCCGGTGTCCTGAAACCACCCCCGGGGGCTGCCATGTCGCTGACCGAAATCACCGCCCGCATTGCCGCAGCCGAACAGGCGGCCGGGCGTCCGGCCGGGGCGGTGCGGCTGATCGCCGTGTCGAAGCTGCAGCCGCAGGACCGGGTGGCGGCGGCGCTGGCGGCGGGGCAGCGGCTTTTCGGCGAGACTTACGTGCAGGAAGCGCAGGCGAAATGGCCCGCCTTCCGCGCCCTGGTTCCCGGCACCGCCGTCCATCTGATCGGCCCCCTGCAGACCAACAAGGCCAAACTCGCGGTCGAACTGTTCGAGGCGATCCACACGCTCGACCGGCCGTCGCTGGCCGAGAAACTGGCGCGGCTGGCCGAGGCGCGGGGGGCCTGTCCCGAACTGTTCGTGCAGGTCAACACCGGGTCCGAGCCGCAAAAGGCCGGTGTCCTGCCCGGGGATGCAGATGGCTTCATCGCCGGTTGCCGGGCGATGGGCCTGCCGCTGGCGGGCCTGATGTGCATCCCCCCCGAGGGCGAAGACCCACGCCCGCATTTCCGGTCACTGCGGGCACTGGCCGAACGGAACGGCCTTGCCGGCCTGTCGATGGGTATGTCCGCCGATTTCGAGGCCGCCATCGCCGAAGGCGCCACCCATGTGCGGATCGGCTCGGCCATCTTCGGCGCCCGGGCGAGGGACTGACGGCGTCAAAGCGTGATCAGATCGGTCGGCCCCCACCCGATTGCCCCGCGCCTGATGCGGGTGGATGACCTCTTGGCTTCCGGCTCGCGCCTCCGGCCAACCGCCCGGGCGTGCTTCCCCCCGAAGCCCGCCTTGTCGGGCCGGGCGCGCCATGAATGGTTCCAGCCCCCAAGACCCGGCTCCAAACCGGGCGCAACGCAGCCCCGGCGAAAGCCGGGGCCTCCACCTCAGGTCTGGCGGTCTGCTACGAGGCCCCGGCCTGCGCCGGGGCTGCGTCACGCCCCACCGGCGGCGGGATGATCAGTCGGGTGCCGGGCGGCGCCCGGTTGGCCAGCCAGATCAGGTGGTCGCGGCGAAAGGCCAGACAGCCGGCCGTCGGATGGCCCAGCCGGCGCCAGCCATGCAGAAAGATCGCCGACCCGCGCCCCGGCACCGCGTCCGGCCAGTTCCAGTCGGTCACCATCAGCAGATCGTACAGCGGATCGGCCCGCCGCAACCTTTCGTTTGTGGCGCCAAAAGCCTTGCGCACCAGATGGTTATAGTCCGGATGGTCCGGCGCGTCGCACCAGCGGTCCTGCAGCCCGATCGGCCGCGCCCAGGGCGGCACGTCGCCCGGCGCGATCCGGTCGGGACGGTAAAGCGTGCCGACGATCCGCAGCAGGCCGGCGGGCGTGCAGCCGTCACCCTCGCGTTTCGCGGCACTGATCCCGCCACGCCCCCATGTCACCGGCAACCGCCGCCCGCGAAACCACAGGCCGCCGGGCAGCAGCAGCATCGCGCCCGCCCTCACAGCAGATGCCCCGACTTCCGCGCCTTGGTCGCAAGGTAAGCCGCGTTCTGCCGGGTCTGGCCGACCTGCAGCGGCACCCGTGCCGCGACCGTCAGCCCCGCCGCCTCCATCATCGCGATCTTGCGGGGGTTGTTGGTCATCAGCCGCACCGCGCCAAAGCCCATCCGCCGCAGGATCGCGGCGCCGGTGCGGAAATCCCGCTCGTCATCCTCGAACCCCAGCCGGTGATTGGCCTCGACCGTGTCAAACCCCTGATCCTGCAGCGAATAGGCCCGCATCTTGTTGGCGAGGCCAATCCCCCGCCCCTCCTGGTTCAGGTACAGCAGCACGCCCGACCCCTCGGCGCCCATCTGCGCCAGCGCTGCGGCCAGCTGCGCCCCGCAGTCGCATTTCAGACTGCCAAGCACGTCGCCGGTGAAACAGGCCGAATGCAGCCGCGCCAGAACCGGCTGGCCGCGGTCGGGGGCGCCGATCTCGATCGCGTAGTGATCCTCGCCCCCGGCCTCGGGGCGAAAGACATGCACGCGGCCCGCCTCGGACGCGGCCATCGGCACCCGTGCCGCCGCCACCGGGTAAAGCGCCGCGGCCGCCGCGCCGGCCGCAAGGTCAGCCGCCGTCAGCCACGTCAGCGACCCGGTCCCCGCCGTTCCCTCGGGCAGCTCAACCATCAGCGCCGCCGGCAGCAGATGCGCCGACTTGATCAGCCCCAGCGCCGCCCGCGCCGATGCCGCCGTCCCGCCGCGTTCGGCCCGGAACGGCCCCTTCATCGGGTGTGACAGATCGCGGGCCGGATCGGCCATGTCGCGGACCCAGGCGCCATCGGCATCGCCGGGCACCAGCAGCCGCACCAGATCGCCGTCATAGGCCGCGATCTTCAGCGTCGCCGCCCGCCGCGCCGTCAGCGCCAGTACCGGCGCGCCCAGCCGCCGCAGGTCGGCCAGCCGCTCGGCCGCCAGCCCTTCGGCCGCGATGACCAGCGCCGCGCCCTGATCGCCGGACAGGACCACCGGCACCCCCATGCGCAGATCGGCGCGGGCGCGGTTCAGCCGTTCGGCGGATGTCAGGCCAAGGGTCATGGGCGTCCGTCAAGATCAACCCCCCCTAGATAGTCGCGCCTGACGCAAATTGAAACATATCCCCCGCATTTGACACGTCCACGTGAGGCCATTGTCGCATACCTTGCCGCAGATGTGACGAGCGGGCATCTCTGGACCAGCGAAGGACGGAGGCCGGAATGGCGACCCTGAAGAAAATCCTGCTTGTCGATGATGACGAGGATCTGCGCGAGGCGCTGGCCGAGCAGCTGCTCTCGACCGACGATTTCGACGTGTATGAGGCGGGCAACGGTGCCGAGGCCGTCGAGAAGGCCAAGGGTGAGGGGTATGATCTGATCGTGCTTGACGTGGGCCTGCCCGATACGGACGGGCGCGAGCTTTGTCGCCGTCTGCGCAAGCAGGGGGTCAAATGCCCGATTCTCATGCTGACCGGCCATGACACGGATGCTGACACAATTCTGGGGCTGGACGCGGGCGCCAACGACTATGTGACCAAGCCGTTCAAGTTCCCGGTTCTGCTGGCCCGGATCCGTGCCCAGCTGCGCACCCATGAGGCGTCCGAGGATGCGGTTTTCGGCCTTGGGCCCTATACGTTCAAGCCGGCGATGAAGATGCTAATCGACGTAAAAGACAAGAAAATCCGGCTGACGGAAAAGGAAACCAACATTCTGAAATACCTCTACCGCGCCGGTGACGCGGTGGTGGCGCGGGATGTGCTTCTGCACGAGGTCTGGGGCTATAATGCCGGTGTGACGACCCACACTCTGGAAACGCACATTTACCGTTTAAGACAAAAAATAGAACCAGATCCGTCAAATGCCCGCCTTCTTGTGACCGAATCCGGTGGTTATAGATTGGCTCCATGAGTTCCCCTGGCCGCATCGGGGTCATGATGCGGTATCCTCCCTGTTGGACTGGCCCGGGCTTCGGCCCGGGTCTTTTTTTTGCCCGCGGGCGCTGGCCGTCTCGCGCCACGCGCCCCGGCCTCCGCGCCGGGGCCTCCTGGTCAACCTGTCGGGCCGACTTCCCACTCAGCCCGGCGTTTTGGAGGGGCATTGGCGCAAGCGGCAGGCTCGCCGCCCCAGTCACGCAGTGCCCGGGCTATTCCGGAAAGCGCAGCCGCGCCATGCCGTAAAGCGTCAGCCCGACCGTCACCAGACCAGCGACCAGGAACGGCGCCTGCAGCGCCGCCTCGCGGCCGATCAGCGGTTCGGCCAGCCGCACCGCCATGCCACCGGCAAGCGCCCCCAGCGGCATCATCCCCCAGCCGAGGAACCGGTAGACCGAATTGACCCGGCCCAGAAGCTGCGGCGGGATCGCCCTTTGCCGGTAGGACACGGTCACGACATTCCACAGGACCCCGCCAAAGGCATCGGCGAACAGGCCGATCACCGCCACCGGCAGCGAGGGCCAGAGCCCGAGGATCAGATAGCCCCCGGCAAAGATCGCCATCGCCAGATGCACGGTCGCCCCCGGCCCGAGGCGCGCCGTGATCGCCGGGCCCGCCATCCCCGCCAGAACCCCGCCGACCGCCCCCGCCGTCAGCAGGGCCCCATAGGCAAAGGCGCCCAGATGCAGCAATTCCTGCGCATAAAGCGCCAGCATGGCCATGGCCGCGGTGAAAACCGCGTTGGTCAGGCCAAGGATGATCGCCAGCCGCCGGATCAGCGCATGGGACCATAGCCAGACCAAGCCCTCTTTCATCTCGCTCATGAACGGACGCGGCGGCGGTGGCGCCGCGCGCGGCAGGGTCATCCGCGACACGAGCGCGGCCGCGATGGCGAAGGTCGCCGCGTCAAATCCGAAGGGCAGGGCGATCCCCATCCCGATCAGCGCCCCGGCCAGCGGCGGGCCGACGAACCGGTTCATCACCTCTTCCGCGCTCCACAGCTGGCCATTGGCGCGCTCTAGCGCCGCGGGATCGACGATCGCGGGCATCAGCGTCTGGGCGGCATTGTCACGGACCACCTCGGCCGTGCCGAGCAGGAAGCTCAGCCCCGCCAGCGCCAGGATCGCCCCATGACCGCCCGCCTGCGTCACCAGCACGACCAGCACGATGATCGCCGCCGTCAGCGCCATCCGCACCAGATCGGCGCCGACCATCAGCCGCCTGCGGTCGGCGCGGTCGGTCCAGACCCCGGCGGGCAGGGCGAACAGGAACCACGGCAGACGCCCCGCCATCACCACCAGCGAGATCAGCAACGGGTCGCGGCTGAGCAGCGTCGCAAGCCAGGGAAGCGCCACCACCGAAACCCCGTCGCCGAGGTTGGAAATCACCGTCGCCAGAAAATGCAGCCGGTAGTTCCGGTTGTCGCGCAGCAAGCTCCGGTCCGGACCGCTGCCCATCCCGGCGCCCGCCCGTCAGTTCAGCGGCTGCACGACCGCCGCCGGCAGCTTGACACCGGCGATGAACGGGTAGGCAAAGCTGACGATCTGTTGTTGCTGCGGCCCGTCGATGCGGCTGAAATACCATTTCCCGCCCTCTTGCAGCGCCAGAAGCGGCTGCGAGTTGCGGGTTTTCTTGCCGTTGCCCTCGGCCACGAACTGCGCCGGAACCACCACCCAGACCACCGCCGTCCCGTCGTCCAGCACCGCGTCATTGGCCTCATAAGGGCCGGGCGCGGTGACAAAGTCGCTGACGGCCGAGGTTTTCATCAGTTCGGTCGTCTGTTCGATCAGGGTCTTTTGCACCTTCGACGCCTCGATCCCTGCCGACCCGGCCACGACGTTCACCACGCGCGGCGGAATCGTCGCCACGATCTTTTCGGCGTTCTTGCCCATCGTCGCCCGGCGATAGCTGTCGACCGCCCTGGTCAGCCCCCCGGCCTCATCCTCGGTCAGCGGACGGGCAGCGGCGGGCAGGGCCACCGACAGGACCAAAAGGAAAAGGGCGAAAACGCGCATGATGTCACCTGATCTGTTGCCCGCAAAGATGTGGCACGACCGGCGCGTCGTCACAAGGGGCGGGCACGACTCCGGTCGCGTGACAAGCGGCCAATTGCCCCTCGCGCTTTGCCGGACAAGCTGCCATTCTGCTGCACGCCCCGCGCCAGAGGAACCGCCATGCCCTTCACCATCGCCACCTGGAACATCAATTCGGTCCGCCTGCGCGAACCGATCGTGGCCCGGCTTTTGTCGGAAGAGGCGCCCGACATCCTGTGCCTGCAGGAATGCAAATGCCTGGCCGAACAGATCCCGACCGAGGCGTTCGAGGCGCTGGGCTACCGCTACCGGGTGGCACGCGGGCAGAAAAGCTATAACGGCGTGGCGATCCTGTCGAAACTGCCGATCATTGACGCAGGCGGCCACGACTTCGCCGCCCTCGGCCATGCCCGCCATGTCGCGGGCCGGCTGGAAAACGGCGTCATCATCCACAATTTCTACGTCCCCGCCGGGGGCGATATTCCCGACCGGGAAGAGAATGTGAAATTCGGCCAGAAGCTCGATTTCCTGACCGAGATGCGCGACCATTTCCGCTGGCAGACCCCGGACCGCGCGATCATGGTCGGTGATCTGAACATCGCCCCCCGTGAAGATGACGTCTGGAACCACAAGGCGCTTCTGAAGATCGTCAGCCACACGCCGGTCGAGGTTGACCATCTGGCGGCGGCACAAGAGGCCGGCGCCTGGGTCGACGTGACCCGCAAGGACATACCGCAGGGGCCGCTTTACAGCTGGTGGTCCTACCGGTCGCCCGACTGGGACGCCGCCGACAAGGGCCGCCGGCTTGACCATGTCTGGGCCACGCCCGACATCGCCGGGGCCAGCCATTCCAGCCGGGTCCTGCGCGCCGCGCGCGGCTGGGACCAGCCGTCGGACCACGCCCCGGTCCTTGCGACCTTTGACCTTTGACGGACAGGTTCATCGCGGTTCACCGGGCGCAACCCCTCGTCCCCGCAGTGGCTGAACCCCCCCGGGCTCGACACACGGTCCGGCGTCGCGAACCCCCTTGGCCTTTGACGGCCGAACACTCATATAGGGGCCAGCTTGATCCAGCTTAATCACGGGGGGCGAGAGATGCTCGAATTCGGCCAGAAACCCGCCGCTGCACCGGCGGCCGACCTGATCCGCGATGTCGCCGAGGCGACCTTCATGCAGGATGTGATCGAGGCC
The DNA here is from genome assembly GCA_964582215.1 of uncultured Frigidibacter sp. Classification (GTDB taxonomy): domain Bacteria; phylum Pseudomonadota; class Alphaproteobacteria; order Rhodobacterales; family Rhodobacteraceae; genus TMP-24. The sequence continues at coordinate 7,552 of CAZORV010000001.1, read as the reverse complement.
AGCCGCGAAGTGCCGGTCATCGTCGACTTCTGGGCGCCCTGGTGCGGGCCCTGCAAGACGCTGGGGCCCGCGCTTGAGGCGGCGGTGATCGCGGCCAGGGGCAAGGTCCGCATGGCCAAGGTCAATGTCGATGAAAACCAGATGATTGCGGGCCAGCTGCGCATCCAGTCGATCCCCACGGTCTATGCCTTCTGGCAGGGCAAGCCGGTCGATGCCTTTCAGGGCGCCCTGCCGGGGTCCGAGATCAAGGCCTTTGTCGACAAGCTGGCGGCGCTGGCCGGTGACGGCGGCCTGGCCGAGGCGATCGAGGCCGCCGAACAGATGCTGGCCGAGGGGGCGGCGGTCGACGCCGCCGAGACCTTTGCCGCCATTCTGGGGGAGGAACCTGAAAGCGCGCCCGCCTATGCCGGTCTGGTGCGGTCGCATCTGGCGCTGGGCAATCTTGATCAGGCCGAGGGCCTTCTGAACGCCGCCCCCGCCAAGATCGCCCGTTCGGTCGAGGTTGAGGCCGCCCGCGCCCAGCTGGAACTGGCGCGTCAGGCGGCCGATGCCGGGCCGGTGGGCGAGCTTCTGGCAAAGGTTCAGGCCGACCCTGCCGACCGTCAGGCCCGGTTCGATCTGGCGCTGGCGCTGCATGCGGCGGGCCGGGTGGACGAGGCGGTCGATACGCTTCTCGACCTGTTCCGCCTTGACCGCGACTGGAACGACGGCGCCGCCAAGGGCCAGCTTTTCACCATCTTCGACGCGCTGAAGCCGACCGATCCGGTCGTGCTGCGTGGCCGGCGGAAACTGTCGTCGATGATCTTCGCCTGAGGGGCGGCATGTTCGTCAAACCCGCAGACCTGCCCGAGGCGATTGCGCTTTTTCCCTTGCCGGGGGCGCTTTTGCTGCCGCGCGGGCGGTTGCCGCTGCATATATTCGAACCGCGCTATCTGGCGATGCTGGACGACGTGCTGAAGACCCGCGACCGGCTGATCGGCATCATCCAGCCCCGCCCGGCGCCCGAGGGCCAGCGCCGCCTGTCGGCCATCGGCTGCGCCGGCCGGGTGACGTCCTTCACCGAAACCGACGATGGCCGCTATATGATCGTTCTCAGCGGCATCAGCCGGTTCCGGCTCGGCCGCGAACTCGGCGGCTTCACCCCCTATATCCGCGCCGAGATCGGCTGGGCCGACTTTTCCCGCGATCTTGGCGGCGCGGAAGAGGATGAGCGTTTCGACCGTGACCGGTTTCTGGGCCTGTTGCGGCGGTACTTCGCGCAGCGCAAGCTTGCGACCGACTGGGAGGGGCTGGAAGATGCGCCCGACGAGGTGCTGATCAATTCGCTGTCGATGCTCTGCCCGTTCGAGCCCGAGGACAAGCAGGCCCTGCTCGAGGCGCAGTCCCTGCCGCTGCGGCGCGAGACGCTGCAGGTGCTTCTGGAATTTGCGCTTCGCGGCGATGGAGAAGGACAGATGCAATAATGACCGACCGCCCCGAATTCGACCGCCGCATGCTCGAAGCGCTGGTCTGCCCGCTGACCCAGGCGCCGCTCAGATATGACGCGGAACGGCAGGAACTGATCTCCGGCCCGGCCCGGCTGGCCTTTCCGATCCGCGAAGGCATCCCGATCATGCTGGTCGACGAGGCCCGCGACCTCGGCTGAGCCGCCGGCCTTTCCGGCGCGCCGCAGCCCCGGCCGCCGCGCCGGGGCCTCTTGGTCCGCTCCGCGCCCGATCGGCCTGGCTACAGCGGCTGTCCCGCCAGCAGGCGTGCGGTCTGGCCTGACAGGCCGGCGGCCTGCCGCATGAAGGCCCGGCGGGCGGGGCCGATGCTGTTGACCAGCGCCAGCCCCAGGTCGCGCCCGGTACGCAGCGCCGGATTGTCGTTCGAGAACAGCCAGTTGACCCCGTCCATCCCCAAGGCAAGGCTGGTCGCGTCGAACCTCCGCCAGCCTTCGTACCGCGCCAGCACGTCCGCCGCGCCGATATCCTCGCCCCGCCGCCGGGCGTTCACCATCACCTCGGCCAGCGCCGCCACATCGCGCAAGCCCAGGTTCAGCCCCTGTCCCGCGATCGGATGAACCCCGTGCGCCGCATCGCCCACCAGCGCCAGCCGCGCCGCGACATAATGATCGGCCAACGTCAGCGTCAGCGGATAGCTGAAGCGCGGCCCGGCCAGCCGGATCGGCCCGAGAAAATCGCCAAAGCGCGGCCGCAGAACCTCCAGGAACCCCTCGTCGTCCAGCGCCGCGATGGCGCGGGCATTGGCATCGCTCTCGCTCCAGACGATCGAACTGCGGTTGCCCTTCAGCGGCAGGATCGCCAAAGGTCCGTTCGGCAGGAACAGCTGATGCGCCGTGCCGCCATGGGGACGCTCATGTGCGATGGCGGCCACCAGCGCCGTCTGGCCATAGCCATGCCCCGTCCGCCGGATGCCCGCGCGCAGGGCCGTGGGCGAGGCGCGGCCGTCGCAGGCGACCAGCGCCCGCGCCGTCAGCCGCCGCCCGTCCGACAGCGTCACCGCGACATGGCCGGGCGCGGCCGTGTGACCTGTCACCAGCGTCCCCGGAACATGGGTCAGGCCCGCCGCCGCCTCCATCCGGGCCAGAAAGGCCGCGTAAAGGTGCCGGTCCTCGACCATGAAACCGACCGGCCCCTCCTCGATCTCGGCGCTGTCGAAGCGCAGCACATGGCGCGAGGGGGCCTCGCCCGGGCGACCGTCGGCGGCACAGATGCGCAGCATCGGCTGGGCCTCGGCCTCGACCCCCGGCCAGACACCGATCGCCGACAAGAGCCGGCGCGAGGCGATGGCCAGCGCATAGGCGCGCCCGTCAAAGGCCGCCTCGGCCCGCGCCCGCGCGGGCTGGGCGTCGATGATGGCCACGGTCACGCCTGCCCCCGCCAGCGCCAGCGCCAGCGCCGGGCCGTTCAGCCCGCCCCCGATGATGATGACCTCATGATCCGTCTGCATGGTTCCTTATCGCGCGGGATGGCCGGGATTGTCCATGCGCCGCCGCGCCGCTAACGTTCAGCCAGCAACCCTGGGGGCGCGGATGGACGAATGGCGGGGGCGGAGTGCCGGTGATCTTGGCCGGGCGATCGGGCGGGGCGAGGTCGGGCCCCTGGCGCTGGCCGAAGGTTTTCTGGCCGCCGCCCGCGCCCATCCGTCCGGGGACCGGATCTATGCCCGCCTGACCGTAGACCGCGCCCTGGCCGAGGCTGCGGCCGCCGAGGCGCGGGCGCGGGCGGGCCGGCGGCTGTCACCGCTCGACGGGGTGCCGGTCAGCTGGAAGGATCTTTTCGATACGGCAGGCGTCGCCACCGAGGCCGGGTCGCGGCTTTTGTCGGGACGGGTGCCCGACCGTGACGCCGCCGTCTTGCAGAACGCGACGGCGCTGGGGCTGGTCTGTCTGGGCAAGACCCATATGACCGAACTGGCCTTTTCCGGCCTCGGCCTGAACCCGATGACCGCGACGCCGCCCAATATCAACGACCCCGCGCTGGTGCCCGGCGGATCGTCGTCGGGTGCGGCCGCCTCGGTCGCCTTCGGCCTGGCGCCGGCGGCCATCGGCTCTGACACCGGCGGATCGGTGCGGATACCGGCGGCCTGGAACAACCTTGTCGGGCTGAAGACCACCCACGGCCGTCTGCCGACGGGCGGCGTGGTGCCGCTGGTCGAGAGTTTCGACACAATCGGCCCCCTGACCCGCACGGTCGAGGATGCCGCGCTGCTGTTCGCGGCCCTTGCCGGGGACAGGCCCGTCGACCTGCGCGGCGCAGGCTTGCGCGGGCGGCGCCTCGCGCTTTTGGAAACCGTGGCGCTGGACGATTGCCGTGCCGCGCCGCTGGCGGCCTTTCAGGGCGCGGTGGCACGGCTTCGCGACGCCGGTGCGCGGGTCGAATCCGTCGGCTTTGCGCCGCTGGCCGAGGCGATGGCCCTGTCGGGCGTGCTGTTCACCACCGAGGCCTATGCGATCTGGAAGCCGGTGATCGAGGCCGCCCCCGACCGGATGTTCGCGCCGATCCGCGAACGTTTCCGAACCGGGGCGCAGTTTTCCGGCACGGAATTCGTCGCCGCATGGCGACGGCTGCGCGCGATCCGGGCCGACTGGGCGGCGCGGTTTCAGGGGTTTGACGCGGTTCTGGCGCCCACGGCGGCGATCCTGCCGCCCGACGCGATGCGGCTGCAGACCGACCCGGACTATTTCGCCGCCGAAAACCTGCTGGCGCTGCGCAATACCAGGATCGGCAATCTGATGGGCCTTTGCGCGCTGACCCTGCCGACCGCGACCCCGGCCTGCGGCCTGATGCTGTTGGCCCCGGCGATGGGCGAAGAGGCGCTTTTGCGCCTTGCGGCCGCCGCCGAGCCGGCCCTGCGCACCTGACGCAAAAGCCACAATCGGTGGGCCAGGGGGTGCGTGCCGCACCGCTTTTTCTGGACCCCCGCCGGGCGATTGGCTAAAGTCCGCGCGAACGGGGCGATATGACCCCGGATGTTGAGGCAAGTATGGCGTTTCCCGAGCGGTTCTCGAACCTGCCAGAATACGCGTTTCCGCGCCTGCGGACGTTGCTCGACGCCCATCAGCCGGGCGGCGTGCCGCTTGCCATGACCATCGGCGAGCCGCGCCATCCGATGCCGCCCTTCGTGGGCGAGGTCCTGAATGAACATCTGGGCGAGTTTGGCCTTTATCCACCGAATGAGGGGGCGCCGGAGCTGCTGACTGCTGTCTCCGGCTGGATCAGGCGGCGCTATGGGGCCGAGGTTGGCCCCGAACGGCTGATGGTCCTGAACGGCACGCGCGAGGGGCTCTTCGACGCCTGTCTGGCGCTTTGCCCCGAGGAAAAGAACGGCGGCCGGCCGGTGGTTCTGATGCCGAACCCGTTCTATCAGCCCTATGCGGCGGCGGCGCTGTCGGTCGGGGCCGAACCGGTCTTCGTGCCCGCGACGGCCGCGACGGGCTTTTTGCCCGACTATGAAAGCCTGCCGCCCGCGATCCTGAACCGGGTCGCGCTGGCCTATCTTTGTTCGCCGGCCAACCCGCAGGGCGCCGTCGCCTCGCGCAGCTATCTGGAACGGCTGCTGCGGCTGGCAGGGCGCCATGGCTTCACGCTTTTGTCCGACGAATGCTACTCCGAGATCTGGCGGACCGCGCCCCCGGTCGGCGCGCTTGAGGTTGCGGCGGCGCTTGGCAGCGATCCCGAACAGGTCGCGGTCTTTCATTCGCTGTCCAAACGGTCGAACCTTGCGGGCCTCAGGTCCGGTTTCGTCGCGGCCGGGCCCGAGGCGATCCGCCGGTTCCGCCAGCTGCGCGCCTATGGCGGCGCGCCGGTCCCCTTGCCGATCCAGCGGCTGTCGGCGCGGGTCTGGGATGACGAGGCGCATGTGGAGGAAAACCGCGCGCTTTATCAGGAAAAGTTCCGCATTGCCGACGACGTCTTTCGCGGCATTCAGGCCTGTCAGGCACCCGAGGGCGGGTTTTTCCTGTGGCTGCCGGTGCCCGATCAGGTCGGCGATGGCGAGGCTGCGGCGCTGAAGCTGTGGAAAGAAACCGGCGTGCGGGTGCTGCCGGGGGCCTATCTGGCCCGGGACGTGGCGGGCGAGAACCCCGGAAAAGCATATGTGCGCGTGGCCCTGGTCGCGCCAAAGGATGACATGCGGCAGGGGCTGATCCGGCTTCGCGACTGCATTTACAGGTAGGGACGGTTGAAGATGGCATCGTATCAGGCGCGCAGGCGCGACCCTCTGGTCGATCAGAAGATGCAGGCCGCGATCGAGCGGCGCGGCAAGGAACTGATGGGCGCCGCCCTGCTGGCTGTCGGCCTGTTGCTGCTGCTGGTGCTGGCAAGCTATTCGCCCGACGATCCGAACTGGTTCACCGCGACCGATCAGCCGGTGCAGAACCTGCTCGGCCGTCTTGGCGCCTCGATCGCCGCGCCGCTTTACGTCATCGCCGGCCGCGGGTCCTGGGCGGTTGCGCTGATCCTGTCGGTCTGGGGTGTGCGCTTCATCACACACCGGGGCGAGGATCGCGCCGTGGCGCGGTCGATCTTTGCGCCGATCGCGGTGGCGCTTTTGTCGGTGGCCTTTGCGGCGCATGAACCGGGTCACGGCTGGACGCAGGTGTTCGGCTATGGCGGCATGTTCGGCGACACGGTGTTCGGGTCGCTGATGGGCGTGGTCCCGGCCAGCGGCAATGTCAGCTTTGCCATGACCGGCCTTTTGCTGATGGCGCTGGCGCTGGCGATGTTGCTGTTCGTTCTGGGCTTTGACCGGGCGGAACTGGTGCTGATCGCCCGCCGCGCGCTGATCTGGATGGTCCTGACCTATGACCGGCTGATCCGCGCAGCGACGACGGGTGCCGCCATGTCGGCCCGCACCGCCCAGAACCTGCAGGACATGCATCGCGCGCGCCGCGAAGCCATGGCCGAAAACCGCACGATGAGCGCCGCCCGCTATGCCGAAGCCATGGCCGAAGCGGGCGAGGGTGACGGCGCCGTCCTTCGGGCCGAGCCGCGCTTTGGCGGTCTGCGCGCCGGTCAGGCCGCGCAACTGGCGGCCGAAGGGATCGCCGCGCCCGCGCAGGCCGGCGGGCTGCTGGCGCGTGTGCCCGGCCTTTTGCGGCGGCTTGCCGCGCCGGAAGCCTTGCCGGACCTCGAACCCGAACTGATCGAACGGGCCCCCGCCGACGCGATCTGGACCACCGAGGCGCCCAGCCCCGACCGTATCCGCAGCCGCATCGCCGATGCCGTCCGCACCCGGACCGGCGCGCCCGAGACCGGCCCCGCCGCCCGCGTCGAGCCGCCGCTGCGCAAGGCCGCCCCCGGCGTCGTGCGCCGCGAGCCGCCGGTCGCCGAGCCATTGGCCGACAGCGACGAGACGGACGCCGACTGGGACCACAACGCCTTTGCCAACCTTGACGAAGACGATGCCGGCTATGCACCCGCGCCGGCCCGCCTGACCCAGGCCAACGGCTTTGCCGCGGATGGCAAGCGCACCGTCGTCCATAGCCCGCGCAAGTCCGCGACCGCCTCGCGTCAGGCCGAAGAGGAACAGCAACCGCGCCTGCGCTTTGACAGCCCGTCCGAGCCCGCGTTCGAACTGCCGCCCCTGTCGCTTCTGTCCAGCCCGGCGACGGTCCAGCGCCATCAGCTGTCCGACGAGGCGCTGGAAGAAAACGCCCGGATGCTGGAAAGCGTTCTGGACGACTACGGCGTCAAGGGCGACATCGTCTCGGTCCGCCCCGGCCCGGTCGTCACCATGTACGAACTGGAACCCGCCCCCGGCCTGAAGGCCAGCCGCGTCATCGGCCTTGCCGACGACATTGCGCGGTCGATGTCGGCCCTGTCGGCGCGGGTCTCGACCGTTCCCGGCCGGTCGGTCATCGGGATCGAACTGCCGAATGCCTTCCGCGAAAAGGTCGTCCTGCGCGAAATCCTCGCCGCCCGCGACTTCGGCGACGGCAATCACAAACTGCCGCTGGCACTGGGCAAAGACATTTCCGGCCAGCCGGTGGTGGCCAACCTGGCCAAGATGCCCCACCTTCTGATCGCGGGCACCACCGGCTCGGGCA